>DASWRJ010000436.1:0-5803 GCA_036403255.1 Verrucomicrobiia bacterium | reverse complement strand
CTCCTTATTTTTCGAGGAAGACGAGATATTGCGAGTAGGTGCCAGCTGCGGTTTTGATGACAATTTTTTGGGCATGGTCGCCCGCATTCAGTCGGGCAAGGGCGCGTGCGGGACTTGTTTGCGGGAGAAGGGGCGCATTGTGGTGGAAGACACGGAGGGGGACCCGCTTTTTGAGGAATTCAGGGTGGCGGCGCGAGCTGGAAACTTTCGCGCCTGTCACAGCGTGCCGCTGCTCGCGCGAGGCAAGCAGATTGTTGGGGTGTTGACCGCGCATTTTCAGCAACCGCACCAGCCGGAAGCGCGTGAGAAATACCTGCTGGATATCTTTGGCCAGATTGCGGCGGATTTTATTGAGCGCATCAAATCTGAAGAAGACATTCGCAATTTGTCAAAATTCCCGGAGCAAAACCCCGCGGCGGTCATGCGAATCTCGGCTCGGGGAATTCTGCTCTATGCAAACCGCAATAGCAAAGAATTGCTGGGCCAGTGGAAATGCGCCGACGGGGAAGCAGTCCCGGAGCGGATGCAAACATTCCTGGAGAAGGCGATCGAGACGAATCAAACGAGACAATGCACAGAAGATTGCGGAGCAAAAACGTTTTTGCTGACAGCAGTGCCGTTTCCAGAATTGAATTACCTGAACATCTACGCGGCGGACGTAACGGAAGCCAAAAGGAGCGAAGAAGCACTGCATCGGAGCCAGGAGCAATTTCGATTGTTCGTCGAGCAAGCGCCGGCAGCCCTGGCGATGCTGGATCGCGAAATGCACTATTTGGCGGTGAGCCGGCGCTGGGTTGAGGAATACAAGCTTGGCGACCGGAAATTGTCGGGTGAATCACATTATTCTGTTTTCCCCGACATTCCAGCCCAGTGGAAAGAGGTGCATCGCCGCGCGCTGGTTGGTGAAATCCTGCGGAAAGAGGAAGATTGTTTTACCCGAGCGGATGGAACAGTGCATTGGCTGAAATGGGAGGTGCGACCATGGAGGGATGCCCAAGGCGCAATCGGAGGCATCATTATATTCTCGGAAGACATTAGCGCGCGAAAGGAGACAGAGCAGGCACTCGCGGCTAATGAGCGGGAGTTGTCGCTGATATTTGCCAATGTATCGGACGTGCTTTTTTACCTGGGAGTGGAACCGGACGGCCATTTTCGGTTTGTGTCCGTGAATGACTCATTCTTTCGCGTGACCGGGCTGAAGAAAGAGGAAGTGATCGGAGCGAGGATTGAAGAAGTAATTCCTGAACCGTCGCGGACAATGGCGTTAGGAAAATACCAGGAGGCCATACGGGAGCGGAAAACGATCCAATGGGAAGAAACATCAGTTTACCCGTCGGGTCGAAAAACGGGAATTGTATCGGT
This sequence comes from Verrucomicrobiia bacterium, assembly GCA_036403255.1. Taxonomy (GTDB): domain Bacteria; phylum Verrucomicrobiota; class Verrucomicrobiia; order Limisphaerales; family JAQGOV01; genus JAQGOV01. The sequence continues at coordinate 4,441 of DASWRJ010000436.1, read as the reverse complement.
AACACCAATATATGATGAGCGCGGGGTGTGCACGCATTTAATTGGCGGAGTGCACGATATAACGCAGCGCAAGTCGGCAGAGGAACGATTTCGGCTCGTGGCGGACCATATGCCTGCGCTGATCACCTACGTGGATCGGTCACTCATTTACCAATTCAACAATGCCGCGTATGCCGAGTGGTATCAGCGTCCCCTTTCGGAAATTACGGGGCGTCACATGCGCGAGGTGCTTGGGGAGGATATTTTCGAGCTGCGACGCCCGTATATAGAGCAGGTTTTGAAAGGGGAGACAATGCGTTTTGAAGGCAGCACCCGGCATGGCAAGCTCGGGCTGCGCGAATGCGAGTTAGCGTACGTGCCCGACGCTGGTCCGAATGGCGAGGTGCGGGGATTTTACGCGTTCATTCATGACATTACGGAACGGAAGGAGGAGGCGCGCAATTTGCGAATCGCGGAGGAAAGGTTCCGGCTGGCGGCCGCGAATGACACAGTCACATTGTATGAACAAGACGCCGAACTGCGCTACACCTGGCTTTATCCGATGTCTCCGTTTTACGAGCAGTCAATAGGCCAAAGCGACGAAGAACTGCTGCCGAACGAGGATGGACGAATCCTGGCCGCGTATAAACGCGAAGTGCTGAGAACGGGGCACACGCTGCGGCGGGAGGTGCGGGTGCGCTCGCCGCGGCGCGAGGTCAAGTATTTTGATTTGGTTATTACACCGAAACGATCGGAGAACGGCGACATAATTGGCATAGCCGGGGCGGCAGTGGACATTACGGATCGCAAGCGAGCAGACGAAGCGAATTTGCGGCTGGCGGCCATTGTCGAGTCTTCGGAAGACGCGATCATGAGCAAGGATTTGGCAGGGATGATTACGAGCTGGAACCAGGCAGCGGAACGAATTTTTGGCTACAGCGCCAGCGAAGCAATCGGGCAGCCATTGAGCATCATAATTCCGGAAGAATTGCGAGCGGCTGAGGTGGAACTGACTCGGCGCATTCAAAATGGAGAGCGGATGGGCACGTATGAAACCCGGCGCAAGCGCAAAGATGGAGTGCTGCTGGATGTTTCGGTGACTGTTTCGCCGCTCAAGGACCCGAACGGGACGATCACGGGAATGTCCAAAATAGACCGGGACATCACGGAGCAAAAAAAGAACGAGCGCGAGCTGAAGGAAGCGCAGCAGCGGCTGGCGGAGATCAACGCCGAACTGGAGCAGCGCGTAGCTGAACGGACGCAGCAACTCACCGAGACCAACGAGCAGCTCGAATCATTTGTGTACACCATAGCGCATGATTTACGCGCGCCGCTGCGGTCAATGCAGGCCTTTTCGACGATGTTGCTCGATGATTATGCCTCGAAGCTGGATTCCGATGCGCGAAATTACGCGAACCGCATTGTGCGGGCCGCCGAAAGGATGGACACACTGGTGCTGGACCTTCTGGCTTATGGGCGGGTGGCGCGCGCGGAAATTTCGCTTGGGCCGTGCCGGATTTCAGATGCGTGGGCCTTGGCGCTGGCGCAGCACGAGCACACCATTCGGAGCAAAGAGGCGCGAATTGATACGGGCCCGAGCTTGCCGCTCGTCGTCGCCCATGAACCAACCCTGGCCCAGGCGCTGTCGAACCTTTTGGGCAATGCGCTGAAATTCGTGCAACCGGGAACCACCCCGCAGGTTCATCTCTCAACAGAACTTCGCGATGCCAAAGTCAGGATTTGGCTGGCCGACAATGGCATTGGGATTGCGCCCGAATATCATGAGCGCATTTTCAGAATATTTGAGCGGTTGAACGGGCCGGATTTTCCAGGAACAGGGATTGGCTTATCGATCGTGCGCAAGGGAATTGAGCGGATGGGAGGGGCCGTGGGGATCGAGTCGGAGCCCGGGAAGTGGAGCCGCTTCTGGATTGAATTGCCCAAGGCTTGAGTTCAAATTCAATTCATATGTCGCGGACACCAGTTATTCAATGGCCCGAGTTTCAACATGAAACTCTCCTGCTGGTGGAGGATAACGATGATGATGTGTTCATCATGCGGGCGGCCTGGCGGAAAAGTGGAATTTCCAACCGGCTCGAAACAGTGCGGGATGGGGAAGAAGCAGTGCAATACCTTTCCGGATCGGGCGCGTGGGGGGAGCGCGCAAAATTTCCCTTGCCAACCGTAATCCTGCTGGATCTAAACCTGCCCAAAAAAAGCGGACTGGAAGTATTGCAATGGGTGCGCGAGCAAAAGGGACTTAAGCATATTAGCGTGCAAATATTGACGGCCTCGACCCGGGCGGAGGATGTCCAGCGCGCATTTGAATTGGGAGTGAACGATTATCTTGTGAAGCCGAGCAAGATTGAGAGCTTGGTGGAGATGTTGAAGGCGTGGCAGGCGTTTGCGCAGTTCAAAGCATTTCCCGGGGCCCCAGGCGGAAAGGTGTAAAGGAGCGGGGGGAGGCGAAATGGAGCAAGAGTGCTGCAGACGGATTGGTTCAGCGCGATAGATTTCATTCCCGTTGACTATCGGTTCTTTTCGGGTAGTTGTAGCTGCGTGTTCATGATGAAACATTATAGAAAAATCCTTCCCGTTGGTGGCTTTGTCGCAAGTAGATTTCCAGCGGCTATTCTGCTTCTGCTCGCGTTTTGTCCAGGACTCCAAGCCCAGAAAGTACCAGTAGTGGAGACAAACCTGGCCAACGGAATGCGCTTGCTCATGGTCGAGCGGCATGACGATCCGACAATTGCCGGCGGGTGGGTGGCGCACGTGGGCAGCGCAAATGAAAGGCCGGGCATCACTGGAATCGCGCACTTGTTCGAGCACATGATGTTCAAGGGGACACCGACGATTGGGACAAAGGATTACAAGAAAGATCTGCAAATCATCAACGAGCAGGAAAAAATCCGCGAAGAAATGCGCAAGGAAGAGGCGAAGATGCGCCGCGCCTATCGCAACGGGGAGATAGATGATTTGCTCAAGCCCGAGAATAAAACCACGCGGATGAAGGAATTGGACAAACAATTCGCCGTATTAGTAGCCAAGCAGCGCGAAATCCTGGTGAACAATGAATTCGATAAGATTTACACCACGGCTGGCGCTTCGGGCATGAATGCGTTTACCAGCACGGACATCACCGGCTATCATATAACACTTCCGGCCAATAAGCTGGAACTATGGATGTGGATGGAATCGGAACGGATTCTGCACCCGGTCTTCCGCGAGTTTTATGCCGAGCGCGACGTGGTCTTCGAGGAGCGGCGGATGCGGACGGACTCGACGCCCCTGGGAAAATTTGGCGAGAGCTTCGAGTCGATGGTGTGGGAATCTCATCCTTACAGTTGGCCGACGGTAGGCTGGCCCTCGGACATTCCCGCCATCAGCAAGGCGCAAGCGGATGAGTTTTATGGCATTTATTACGCGCCACAGAACATCACCATAATTCTGGTCGGCGATTTTAAAATTGCTGACGCGGTGCCGCTGGCGCAAAAATATTTTAATCGCATTCCGCGCGGGAAAACCGAGGCGCCCGACGTTGTGACATTGGAACAAAAGCAAGTCGCGGAAAAACGAATGTATGGGGAGGCAGAGACTAACCCGCAAGTGGAGATTGCGTGGCACACCGTGCCTTTTGGTCATCGGGACACTTACGCGCTGTCCATCATGTCACAATTGCTTTCAACGCGGACGGGACGGCTTTATAAAGGGCTGGTGCTTGGTTCGCAGGTGGCCACCGAAGCGTCCACATTTCCTTATCACCGAAAATGGGCCGGACTCTTCATCGCCAGCGGAGAAGCGAAAGATGGGCATAAGCCGGAAGAAGTGGAGGCGGGGATTTACAAAGAAATGGAGCGCTTAAAAAGTGAGACGGTGCCGCCGCAGGAATTGCAAAAAGTGAAAAATAATTTCGCGGCGTCCGAATACCGGCGGCTGACTTCGAACATGTCAATTCTCATGCAATTGATCAGTAGTGACGGGATGGGTGATTGGCATGAAATCAATGAGGCTGGTCGAAAATATCAGGCGGTCACGGCCGATGACATTCAGCGCGTAGCCAAAATTTATTTCACGAAAGAAAACCGCAATGTGGCGGTTTACACCAGGAAAGCAGGGACGCCACCAGACGAGCGGCCGAAGAAAAGAACGCCCGCGAAGATCAAGAAGGAGGAGCAATGAGAACTTTTGTAGCTGCGTGTGTGCTGGTTTTGCTGGTTTGCCTGGGCATTCCCAATCTGCATGCGAGAGGTGGCATCCCTGAGCGTCCGGAGAAACTGAGCTTCCCGCCATTGCAATGGGAGCCTCCCAATGGGGCAGACTATCGCGTGCAACTCAAAGCTGGGCCGGTCGCGTTTGTGGTGCCAGACCGTGAATTGCCGCTGGCACAGATAACGATTTACATCCGCGCGGGCGATTTTGTGGAGCCGGAAGGGAAGGAAGGCTTGGCGGATTTGACGGGTTA
>DASWRJ010000435.1:0-2498 GCA_036403255.1 Verrucomicrobiia bacterium | reverse complement strand
TGGATAGTATCGCGCGCTGATTCAGCTTTGGGTCGGCCCACGTCGGCGGTTCCGTGGATGATCTGGCGTTGTAGATTCGAGAAATCGACCGTATCGAAATCGAGAATGCCCAGCTTGCCAATCCCTGCCGCGGCCAGATACATGGCAATGGGCGAGCCAAGCCCGCCAGCACCAATACAGAGGACAGTGGTGGAGCAAATCTTCTTTTGGCCGGCCAAACCGACTTCCGGCAAAATCAAATGGCGCGAATAACGGCGGATTTCATCAGGGCTCAATTGCATAATTCAAAACAATGGCTCAGAGTAAAATAGCCCCACGATAAATCAAGCTTGGCCAAGCGATTTTGCTTCCATAGGGCGTACGCCCCAATAGTCCGGATAAATTTGATTCATATCTTTTAAGCAGACCCCGTGGTGAAAGCCATTAAAGGATTTACCGCGTGCTTACTATTTTATGTCATATCAAACAAATCCAGAGATCCTCTCGGGCGCGGAAATAAACCAGATTACAACCCAGAAAATTCGGTATTACATTATGTCTGGAAAAGCCGGTGAATGGTTGATTTACCGTGAAGGAACCATGAACCCGGTGCAAAGTGTTCATAAGAAATCCGAAGCACTGGCCAGGGCTAAAGCGCTGGCGCGAATTGATAAGCCTGCCGAGATTCTGGTGGAACAACGGGATGGCACATTTAAGACCGTTTTGCCGAGTGGAACTCGCGCGAGGGAAGGAATGCGGCTGAGCTGGCGTTAAGAGTACGGTTGAACACGTAGTTTTTAATGGGAATTTGGCCCAGACCATTTACAAACAGGGCATGCAATGGCTCAAAATCATCCTGCTCAGGACGCTCCGAGCAAGCTCAATTTTCACTGTTTCAATTCTGCTCCTCCTGGCGCTTGCTGGCTGCCGCTCGCGTGGCGAAGCAGAGTCCCACCATCAGCACGCTGCGGGAGATGTCGGCAAATTATCGAATCCACAGGCTGCGCCGGAGGATTACCGAGCTGCAGACAAAGCTTCCCCGATCACTAAGGAATGGGCCTCTCTGTTCGACGGGAAAACGCTGGAGGGCTGGGCCATCACCGATTTTTCGGCGCACGGCCCCGTGAAGGTGGAGGATGGGAAAATAATTCTGGAAAGCGGTGCGATGACTGGAGTGAATTTCACCAACGCAATCCCCAGGGTGAATTACGAAATCGAGCTCGACGCGATGCGCGTTGATGGTGGTGACTTTTTCTGCGGGTTGACATTTCCGGTGAAGGAAAACCCGTGCAGCTTCATTGTGGGCGGCTGGGGTGGAGGCGTGGTTGGCCTGTCGAGCCTGGATGGCGAAGATGCCGCGCACAACGAAACAATGCAGGTGATGAAATTTGATGATGGCCGCTGGTACCACATTCGGCTCCGTGTGACCGCCGAGAAAATTCAGGCATGGATCGATAAGGAGCAAGTTGTGGACGTGTCGATAGCGGACCGCAATATCGGGATACGCATCGAATTGGAATTATCAAAGCCGCTGGGCATTGCGACATATTCGACAACGGGCGCGATTAAGAACATTCGCATGCATCGCATTTAAGGAGGGGACTTTTAGCTCGAAGCGGTGTTTGAACATTCGACTAGCTTTTTTAAAGAAATAGGGCCATAGAAAGGGCGCAAGTCATTATGAACAAAATTGTAAAAACTGGGTATCTAGCCGTGCTGGCCATCTTGGGGGCCATCACAATCAACGCACACGCGCAAACCACTCCGGGAAGGGCGATGGTGAGAGGGCTCTTGGGATCAGTCAGTGCGATGACACCAGAAGGGCAGCCGATTCCACTCAAAGGTGGAAGCATCCTCGGGCCTGGCACTACTATCCGCACCGGGCCGCGTTCGGCCGTCGACTTGTTCCTGGGCAAAACGGCCGGAACGATCCGCCTCATTGAAAACACCACTTTGGTGATCAAACAATTTCAACTTAGCGATTCAGGCGGGCAAACAATCGTGGAGGCGGAGTTTGAGCTGAACGAGGGAACCCTGCTGGGCAAAGACAGTAAAATTACCACGGCCACGTCGCACTTTGAAATCAAAGTGCCCTCGGGCATCGCGGGCATCAGCAGTGGCGAATATCGCATCAGCACCAAAAGTTACATCGTGCTGCTGGAAGGCGCGCTTTCCTACGTGCACGTGAATCCAACGGGAGATATGTCTCCTTACAATATGAAAGCACCGCCGGCAGTTTACTTTTCTCCGGTTGAAGGAGTGCGACCTGCCCCGACGGAATTGGTGCGCGAAGTAGGATTGCAATTTAAGTCCAAGCTGCCGAAATAAACCCAGCGGAGCGGCTAAGGCGCATTCATAAGTGCCCGCTCGCTCAAACCTTGCTCATGAAAAAGAGGCAGAGGACTGTCTCGTTCTTGCTGCTGGCGCGTTCTCCCAGCGGGCTTGTAAATGGCGTCCCAGGTGAGTCTGGCAGGCATCCTGCTATTTGGCTGCTTCATGCCAGAAGAGATCGCAACTCA
>DASWRJ010000434.1:0-3000 GCA_036403255.1 Verrucomicrobiia bacterium | reverse complement strand
GATCTGCTGGTAAATCTCTTTCAAACGCGGTTTCGAGCACGTCTTTGCTTCCGCGCGAAAGCCTGAAAACTGCATCGGCTTTCCATACTTCACGATTACTGTTCGCGCACGCGGAAATTTATGGAAACGATTGAAGGCTTCAAAGGTCCCGAAAACTCGAACTGGCACTACTGGAGCACCAGATTTAATCACAGTTAATCCGATGCCGGAACGGGCGGGCTGCAAATTGCCATCACGTGTTCGAGTCCCTTCCGGAAAAAGAATTATTGCGCCGCCTGCCAGCAACCTCTCGAGGATGGCGCGCAACCCCGACGCGCCGCCTCCATCGCGGTCCACGGGCACGGCATTTACTTTACGCAGGATGAACCCAACCACTGGAAACCGAAAAAGGTTCTCGCGCGCCAGATAATTAATATCCCGGTGCAAACCTGAGCCGACCAGTGGCGGATCAAGATAGCTGGCGTGGTTCGACGCTAAGATTACCGGGCCAGACAGCGGCACATCCTCCGATCCATAAACCCGCCAGCCAAAATAGAACCGATAAAGCGCGCGGTAGAAATGCCAACCGATGCTGTAATAAATATTCATGGGCGGCAGTTCAAAGGGGGATTGTGCCGAAGCCCGCGAGCTAGGAAGCTGCCAAATTCAGAGGTTCTTCTTTAGCACGTGCGGCACTCAATCGTCTGCGCATTTCTTCAATGATCATTCCGCTCGTCTGCTCTGAGGTCATTTGCGAGTTATTTATGACCTTGGCCCCGAGCGGAATCATGAGCGGCGCGGAAGCGCGCTGGCTGTCGCGCTCATCGCGCGCAGCAAGATTTTCGCTCACGCCTTCAGCTTCGCGGCGCTTCGTGCGTTCATTGATGCAAGCGTCGAGGTAAAATTTGTGATCAGTCTCCGGGAATACGTTTGTCCCTATGTCGCGGCCTTCCATAACCAAATTGCCAAACTTTATGCACTCGCGCTGGCGCAGTTTCATCCACTCCCGCACTTTTGGCACTGCTGCCACATGTGAGACTGCGGCGCTGGTCTCGGAAGTGCGGATTTCCTTCTCCGGATAATATCCATCCACCAGCAAGCGAATATGCGGCAATGGCTCGTCGCATTTCACCAGCGATGTTTTCCAGCGGCGGCAAAGACTGGCCACGGCTTTGGGATCATGAACGTCCAGTCGCTTTTGCAAACAATACCATGCCAGCGTGCGATACATGGCCCCGGTATCCACATACACAAAGCCAAGCGCCCGCGCCACCAGCTTGGCATTCGTGCTTTTGCCGCTGGCGCTCGTGCCATCAATGGCTACAACAATGGGCCGTTCTGGTTTCATCTTTTCTTACGCGGCGAACAGGTCTGTGCTAATCAACTGCCGGCCAGTGCGCCCGTCAAGGATGCGCGCCCCAACTCCACGCGGGGGCGGTTCAGCCAATTTTTGAAAAAAGTCCGGAAATGTCTTTTTCACGCAAGCGGGATTGTTGATTTTTATTCCGGGAACTTTCAATCCCAATATGGCGAAGCACATAGCCATTCGATGATCATTATACGTCTCAATCGTGGCGCCATGCAGCTTTTTTTCTGATGGGCCCACGCGCAAGGTGTCTCCCTGCTCAATGATCTCTGCCCCGCATTTTGTCAATTCCATGCGCAATGCGTTGACGCGCTCGCATTCCTGCACACGCAAACGCCCAAGTTCCGTGAATTGCACCGCGTGCGCTTCCAATGGAGCCAGCACAATGGCAGTCATGATGCTGTCCCCTAAATCACTTTGGCGCGATACTTTCTCCGGCAAACGAAGGAATTTTGGAAACGCTTCATCAATTTGCCAGCCCGAGTGCGGCCAATGCAGCACTTGCACGGTGCTCTTCGAATCAGGGCGCAGAACATTGTTGATGCCCCAGAAATAACTGCCGCTCGAAGCATCCGGCTCGATCTGAAAAGTTCCGCCCCTCTTCGGAAAAACTTCGCGTAAATCGACCGTCATGGCCAGATAAGGCGACTCTTCAGCATTTTCGCCCGTAACCTTGACTACCCAGCCGCCGGGGTGTGCACACAGAAACAACGCCGAAGCAAATTGCGAACTCTCCTCAATGGAGACACTACATTGCCCGATATGGCGGCCAGCGCCGTGGATTGAAACAGGCAACTTATCGTTCGCAGATTCAAGTCTGTAACCCAATTGGCGCAGCGCATGAAACAATGCCGCTTGCGGACGCTCATGCATGCGCGCCACCCCCAGCAATCGGTAAACGCCACTGCCAAGGCAGACCAGCGCCGCCAAAAACCGCGCGGCCGTCCCCGCATTCCCTACGAACAGCTCCAATGGATTCTCTACCGTTCCACCTCGCGGTACATTCCCACCCTGGCCATATACAGCGATGGAGCGATTGCACGGCTCGCGTGGATCCGGCCGCACATTCACCATGAACCCAATCTCCTGCAGGCAATCCACCATCACCTGCGTGTCTTCACTCCAAAGTGCGCCTTCCAAAACTGTTTCGCCTTCCGCCAAAGCCGCCAAAATCAGGGCGCGATTGGTGATGCTCTTGGATCCAGGCACTGTGATCGCCGCCTGGATTGGACCGGTCAAAGGCACAATTTCGATCACATCCGGCAGCGCCATAAAATTATTCGGGCGAATTCGGGCTCAGGTTTGAGCACCAATGGTCCCGGCGTTGCTTGGCCTGCTCGAAAAACTCTTCAATGGCTTTAAGGTCCTCGCGTTCGAGGGCGAGTTGAAACTCCTGCAGGTCCTCGATGAAAACGCCCAATACCCGCGCCAGATTCTTTCGATTGGCCAGGCTGATGTCGCGCCACATTTCCGGCGAGCTCGAAGCGATGCGCGTTGTGTCGCGGAAGCCATTCGCGCAAAGGAGCGCCTGCTCCTTCGGGTGCACCGGACTCAAAACATAATTGGCCAATTCGGCGGCTACTATGTGAGGCAAATGGCTCGAGCGGCTGACCAAATCGTCATGCACTTCGGGCGAAAGGCAGATTGTTCGCGCA
>DASWRJ010000433.1:0-9209 GCA_036403255.1 Verrucomicrobiia bacterium | reverse complement strand
TCCAGCAGCACTTCGGCGGGAAGACGGCGGGCATAATAATGCGAGTAAAAGCGATGCTCGGCTTTGTTGCCGGGCAGAGTGGATGAAGTGAGCTGATATGTGCGGGAGTTAAGGATCAGCCGCATGACATGCTTCAGATCGTATTTATGCGCGACAAACTCGCTGCCCAAGAAATTCCAGAGCTCACGGTTCGAAGGCGGATTACTCGCGCGCAAATCGTCCACTGGCTCGACAAGGCCGACGCCGAGGAAATGTTTCCAAAGCCGATTGACCATCGCGCCGCCAAAATATTCGTTTTTGGGATTGGTCATCCAATCCGCGAGCAGTTCGCGCGGGTCTTCGCCGGGTTTATAATCCACCGTGCTGCGGTCGAGCGGCTGCGGGGCCATCGGCTTTTTTGTGCGTGGCTGAGTGACCGTGGGCATTTTCGAGCGAAGCTTATCAAGCTGGTCTTTCGTGTCGGCGAGCCGCTTCTTTTGCTCGGACATCTTTTTTTGCATCTTCTGCTTTTCGTCGTCCGATTTTTGGGCGAGCGATTCCTCGAGTTCCTTAAGAGCTTTTGCCGCTTGGGTCAGTTCCTTTTGTTTATCTTCCTCCTCGCGAGTCATAGCGCTAAGAATGGTTTTGCCCTTGCCCGGTTCTTCACGCTTCAGCGAGACGCGAGAGAAGAAAGCGGAAAAATGATAAAAATCATCCTGCGTGTATTTCTCGAGCGGATGATTATGGCATCGGGCGCAACCCACACGTGTGCCGAGAAAGGCCTGTGCGACCGAATCGGTGGCCTCGGACTCGGAAGCGCGCTTTTCGCCGACGGTGGTGATAAAATAGCCGATTTCGGGCTTCTCGGTGACGTCACCGGAAGCAGTAAGAATGTCGCGGGCAAGTTCATTCCACCGTCGATTTTGAGCAAGTTGGCCGCGCAACCAATTGTGGAAGGAGCGGACGCCTTTTGCGCCACGCACATCATGATCGCGCTCTTTTCGATTCTGAAGCAGGTCGGAGAATTGGAGGGTCCAATAATCGACCCATTCAGGGCGTTCGAGTAGTTTATCAATAAGTTGCGCGCGCTTGTTGGAATCCGAATCGGCTATAAATTGCGCAGTTTCTTGAGCGGTGGGGAGCGTACCTATCGTGTCCAGAAAGGCGCGGCGGATAAAGGTACCATCATCGCTCAACTCGGACGGTGGCAGGCGCAAAGCCTGAAGCTTTTTCATGACGAACTCGTCCACCTGATTGTTTTTTCGCGCGAACAACTTTGGATCAATTTTATTCTCGTAAGGCATGGTAATGTTGACGACCTCGACGAGGCCCTGAAAATGAGCGCGGATGGAGGTTTCGCCGTAACGCAGGCATTTGACTACGCCTTCAGGAGTGACCTGGGCAAGCGGTTCCTCGTTTGAATAAAATTGTGCAAGCCAGGTCACATCGCGCGACTTGCCATCGGGATAAAATGCGCGGACAAGCAATTGCTGGGATTCGCCGGGACGCATAATGCGATCACCAGGCAGAATCTCAAGTCGCACGGCGTCAGTTTCATTCGTATTAATGCCGGGGGTGCGCGCGGCGATCCAATCGAGCAGCGTTTTGTGGTAACGAGAGCCTTCCTCAAAGCGCACACCGCCCTGGTGCGGCACGCGGCCAAGGGGTTTTTGTATGAGTAAGCTTTCGTCGGGGAAGGCATAATCGATGCGGCGCGAATGCACTTCTCCCGTGAGCCAATCGTAATCCCACTCGGGGGCGAAGCCGCGCAGCGAAAGTCGAAAACCATTTTGGCCAGCCATTTTGCCGTGGCACGCGCCGGCGTTGCAGCCGGAGCGCGTCAAAAGCGGCAGTATCTCCTGGCGATAACTCGGCGGCGTATGCTCGCTGATGTGAGCGGCTTTGACTAGAACCGTGGCGGTTTTGCCGCCGAATGAGACTTGGATTTCCGATTGACCATCGCCAAGAGCGCGGCAGAGTCCGTTAGTAGATACTTCGATGAGTTTGGATTGCTTGCTGGTGAAGCGGCTGCGGGCAGTCACATCGTAAGTGCTGCCATCGGCGGTGACCGCAGTGACGAGAATGGCATGAATGTCCTTCGGCCCGGAGAGAGTAATCTGGGATGGTTGGGCAACGAGATTGGCGGGCTTAACTGGCTTTAGGGCGGGTTGTCGTGTAGCGGGAAGCGCCGGAAGCACCGTCAGCAGGAGACAAAAGAGGAGCGCGGCCGGAAAAATTCGGCGAACTGGAACTGGTTGGGGGCAGCGTGTGACCATTTAAGCCCGTAAGCACCACGCACTTGCGCAGCTAACCAATGGACGCGGAAAACGGGTGGAAATTCAAGGAATTGGTCGGTTCAATCGTATTTGCGGACGCACTTTATCAATCTTTCTTTAGCGTCTGCCATTTGCGAAGCATAATCTACACTATCCTCTCCAGCCTTTATCGCCGTCATGCCCTTCTCCAAAGCGTGGATATAATCTTGCAATGCTTGCTTCAGCTCAGCGGGAGCATAACCTGGATCGATTTCTTTTAACCGCTTCAAAAAGCGCTCTGCACGCTCCTGGCTAGGGCGACTATTCTCCAATTCCCGAAATGCTTTAGCCATTTTATCAGCAACAGTGCGGGTGTTGGCCTGGCGCGTTAAATCTACAAAACCGTGGATCGAATAAATTGCCAGAAAAATACTAAACACGACCACGAGCCATTGGCCTCGTTTCGATTTCAGAAAATCGCGAGCATTCATGATCAGGGGAAACGCGTCTTAGTTGACAATTACACCACGATCGCACATTCGGCATTGTACAATAATGTCTCGCATAGTGGATCGTTAATTGTTCAAACCAGGAACCAATCGGATCTTTTATTCCGAGGCATGGGTTCTTTGTTTCTAATCTTTATGCCGCATGACGTGAGTGCCGGTCGGCTTCATAATGACATTCGCCCGAGAAAAATCAAAGGCTGCTTTGTTGAGCCTGGATTCAGCGATTCGTTCTGCCTCTTTCGCAGTCGCGGCTTGGACAGTTACGCTCTGGTCTATGGTTGCTGTGATGCGAAACTGGACTTCGAATTGTTTTGCGGGAGGTTCAGTGCGCCTGACCTGCCTGATCTGCTTGCGGCGCGGCCGTGTGGAATGCCCTACCGGCTTGCCAAGCGGTTCAGACGGGGCGGCGAGATTATAATTTAGACCTACAATCCGTTTCCCATCAAATGACTTGAGGCTCTTCGGGAATTCGAGATAAGAGGAGGACGGCGTGTTTTCAAATCCAACCACGCCAAAGTCCTTCCCCGTGCCAGCGCGATGACGGACGACCGTAAGAATGCGGTCTTCTTTAAGAGCTTTTTGGAAGTGTGGATCGGCTGCCGGCTTTTGCCACAAAGTAAGCCATTGAGGCTGGCCTGACTTGTCGAGAACGGCAGCGAAGCGTGCTGTCTTTTGATTTCCGTGCCCCATATTTGTTCCCCCCTTGCAGAATTGATCTTATCCACCAATGCTAAAATAGAATGTGGCGCCCGCACCTTCTGCACCTTCAGCCCAGGTTCTGCCTCCATGCCGCGCGACCAGACGATGCACGCACGCCAATCCGATCCCAACGCCGTCGAACTCAGCAGCGGTGTGCAGGCGCTGGAAAACACCAAAAAGCTTATGGGCATAGGCCGGGTTGAACCCCGCCCCATTGTCGCGCACATAAAAAACGCTTTCTCCGGGCAGTTGCTGCCGGCCAATTTCGATGTGGGCCTTGGCTTGCCGGCGGGTAAATTTCACCGCGTTGCAAATGAGTTGCGCGAAAATCTGCCGAATGCTTTCCGGGTCGGCTTTGATGCTGCCGAGCGGCTTTACAGCCCACGATATTTTGCGGTCGCGATGCTCGAGTTGCGAGGATTGGGAAAGGTGACGCACCAAAGCATTCAGATCGACGGCGCTGGGAGCAAACTCGACGCGGCCCGCGCGCGAATAAGCCAACAAGCCGTCCAACATGCGGGCGAGCGCCTTAGAAGAGTCGGAAAGCACCTTGAGCAAGCCGAGATTCTCTTTGCTTAATTCACGGGCGGCATTGCGTTCGAGCATTTCGACAAATCCGCTAATGTGCCGCACGGGAGCACGCAAATCGTGAGAGATGGCGTAGCTGAACGATTCCAGTTCCTGCAAGGCGTTCACCTGGCAACTGCAGGCGGGCTTGGATTTACCAGGCTTTAGTATCGTGTGCTTCGGGGCGAGCGTTGACGCACTTAATTGCGCGCGCGCCGAGGGACGATTTTCAGTGAGGGTAGAGCGCATATTCGTGTTCAGTTTTACCATATCGCGCATTGCTCGTGTGTAAAGTCGCACGGGGCTGGTTTCTGCGGAAAAATCGAAGCATAAACAAAGAAAGCGAGCGATTTTCAAGGTCAGGTTACAGCTGGGCCGCTCGCGGCCTGGCAATTTTTCCCTTGTCAGGAGGCATTTTTGCAGAACAGTATCATCACGAGTTCGCGGGCCGGAAATTCACTCTGGCCCCGCGAAGCAGTATCGCCAGAGTAGCTCAGGGGTAGAGCAGAGGACTCATAAGCCTTTGGTCGGGGGTTCAATTCCCTCCTCTGGCACCATTTTGAAAGCACGTGTGGTGGAAGAGCAGGTATATCCAAGCGCATGGCTCGAGCGGAAAGAAGCCGAGCGAGTGCCATTGCGAGGCCCCTGTTTTATAGGGCGCAATCCCACGAGCACGATTGTGCTCGCGAGCGAGAAGGTGTCGCGAAAACATGCCATGGTGCAGATGCAGAAGGATTCTTTTTGGATTGTGGACTTGGGCAGCGCCAATGGCACCTACGTGAATGGCAGACGGTTAACGCAGCCGGCACGTTTGGCCGATCGCGATCAGATTCGCATCGGCGATTTCGCATTCGAGTTTCGGTTGCACAACTCGCAAAACAACGCCCCCGAAACCATTGTCGAGAACCCAACCATCCAGGACATCAAACACAAAAAATGCTGGCTGCTGGTGGCGGATATCGAATCTTCCACGCAATTGATCAAAAAAGTGCCCGCGGAGGAAGCGCCCTTGATCACCGGCCGCTGGCTAGTGGAATGCAAACAAATGGTCGAGGATTGCGGAGGAAGCATCAACAAATTCCTTGGCGATGGATTCTTTGCCTACTGGGTGGAGGACGATATTGGCCGAGCTGCCGAAGTGGCGCGCCTGTTGAACGCATTCAAGAACTTTCAAGAAAAATCGCCGTTGCGCTTCCGAGTCGTGCTACATTATGGACAGGTGTTCATGGGAGGCGGCCCGAGCCGCGAAGAGAGCCTGATGGGGGCTGAGGTAAATTTTGTTTTCCGCATGGAGAAGGTCGCCGGATCAGCGGGTTGCTCGCGAATGGTCAGCGAAGCGGTCCACGACAGAATGAAGGAGAACATTACTTTTTCAGAAGAAGGGAAACATTCGGTGCCGAGCTTTGAAGGGGAGTTTTTGTTTTTCACTTACTAAACCCCTCGGAAGCGAGCGCTTCGAGGCGGTGTCACGACTTCACCTCATCACGCCAAAGCTTCATTGGCCTGGCCTCACCTTCGACCACGAGGGCTGCGGAAAAATTCGGCGGCATGGGCAAGGCATGCATCGCCCAGCGCAACGCCTCATCGTCTGGCCCGAAGCGCGTTTTGAGAAGCGCAGCGTTGCGTCCGGGTGCGAACTCCACGATGAAATTATCAAGTCCGAGTCCAAGCCCGCGTCCATGGGCTTTCAGGAAAGCTTCTTTGCGCGTCCAACAATCGAAGAACGCAGCGGAGCGCGAGTCGCTGGGAATGGACTTGAGCACGGCCACCTCTTCGGGAGCGAAGAACCGCTCGGCAATTTCATCGGTAGCGTAATCAGGCCTGTGCTTTTCAAGGTCCACGCCGATTTCCGCATGGAGCGAAAAGGCCAGCAACGCGAACCCATGGGAGTGAGCGAGATTGAATTTGAAAGCGGCTCCGTGCGATTCCAGGCCGAAGAATGGCTTGCCATATTTATTATAAGAAAAAACGAGCTTTGCCGGATCAAGCTTCAGGTATTGTGCGATTTTTTGGCGCAACAATCCTCGGCAATAGATGAATTGGTTGCGGTGCAGTTCGAAATGAAATCGCGCGGCTCGGTCGCGCTCATCTTCCGAGAGCAGCTTCTGATATGACGCGAGCGCATCAGGGGGCACATCCAAATTTACTAACCAAACATGGACCTCTTTGGCCCCCAATCGGAGAGCGCGCGGCGGGGCCAGCCAATCTGGAGGGATTAAAGACATTCCGGGTGGCAATACCGTTTCTGCTTCACGTTAATTGGCATTCTGCTTAGCCTAATCTGGGATTTGATTGGCTGTGAAGAATATTTAAGGGTTCAAGCACGTCCAAGTGGCCTGAATAATTTTAGCGACAATGACAATGATCAAGAAGTGCGTTTTAGTGTTGGTGGCAAGCAGCCTGTTTATGCCCATTTTGCGAGCGCAAAACGGCGATCATGGCGAAAAAGAGCAGCCATTGCGCGTGCCGGTCGAGAAAATCCCACCCGCACCACCATTGACGCCTGAGCAGGCGCTAACGACCTTCAAACTACCTCCCGGATTCCGCATTGAACTGGTCGCTGCCGAACCATTAGTCGAGATGCCCATTGCGATGGTGTTTGATCCGGATGGACGGCTTTACGTGCTGGAGATGCGCGGATTCATGCCGAACGTCGAAGCGATTGGTGAAAAGGAACCGGTCGGGCGCATTTCCATCTTGGAAGACACTGATGGCGATGGACGGATGGACAAGCGCACAACGTTTCTGGATGGGCTGGTGATGCCGCGGGCGCTGGCGCTAGTGCGCGATGGAGTGCTGGTGGGGGAGCCGCCGCATTTGTGGTTCTGTCGTGACACGAATGGCGACGGGAACTGCGACGAGAAAATTGAGATCGCCTCCGATTATGGGGGGCAATCGAATCCCGAGCACACGGCCAACGGGCTTTTATGGGCACTGGATAACTGGATTTACAGTGCGAATTATTCATATCGTCTTCGCTACCTGGATGGCAAATGGCGCAAGGAGCCGACGACCGGGCGCGGGCAGTGGGGCCTCAGCCAGGATGACTTTGGCCGGCTGTTTTTCAACTCGAACAGCGACCAGTTGCGGGCGGACTATATCCCCGCGCATTACGTGCTGAAGCGCGGGCCAGGGACAAAGCTGAAGGGATTAAACGAACAGGTCTGCCGCGATCAATCTACATGGCCGAGCCGAGTCAATCCTGGAGTGAATCGCGGCTATCAACCCAAGCAATTGCGCACGAATGGAACGCTGGCCACAGTGACCGCCGCGTGTGGGCCGGTGGTTTATCGAGGCGATTTATTCCCGGAGGAATTCCGGGGGAACGCATTCGTCTGTGAACCATCAGGGAACCTGGTGAAGCGCGACGTGTTGAATGAAAAGGACGGCGTGATCACCGGAAAAAATGCATATGACAAGGCTGAGTTTCTGACTTCGACCGATGAACGATTTCGCCCGGTGAATCTTTCCAATGGTCCGGACGGCGCGTTGTACGTGGTGGATATGTATCATGGAATTCTTCAGCACCGAATTTACATGACGAGCTACTTGCGCAAACAGGTGCTGAGCCGTGGGTTGGAGAAGCCGCAAAATCAAGGGCGCATTTATAGAGTTTTGCCTGAAGGCAAAAATCCTGCGCGCAACAAACCGAATCTTGCCAAGGCCAGCAGCGCTGAATTGGTCAAGGTGCTCAGTCATCCAAACGGCTGGTGGCGCGACACTGCGCAGCGGCTGCTGATTGAGAAGAATGATCCTTCCGTGGCGGATGCGTTGAAACTTCTGGTCCAGGAAAAAGCGACCAGTGCTGTGTATAGATTGCAGGCCCTTTGGACTTTGGAAGGTCTGGGGAAACTGGACCCCACGCTCATTTCGACGGCCCTTCGCGATACGCAGCCAAAAATCCGTGCGGCAGCCGTGCGATTATCGGAAACTTTTTTAAAATCCAAAAATGCGGAATGGGCCTCATTGCATGGGCAGATTCTGGATTTGGCGCATGACCCCGCCCCGGAGGTGCGAACGCAATTGGCACTGAGCCTGGGTGAACTTGCGCCCGACGCGGAAATCAAACAGACGCTGACTAATCTCGCGCAAAATGCCACTGGGCTGCTGAAGGAAGCAGCCACATTTAGCTTGGTGAGCTTTGATCCACCGAAACCAAAGGTGTCGAACGCTCCACCGCTTTCGGCTGAGGACCAAAAACGGTTTTTGGCGGGCAAAGCCATTTATGAAGCGACCTGCATCGCCTGTCATCAACCGCACGGCATGGGCCAGGAAGGGCTCGCACCTGCGCTGGTGGGTTCGGAATGGGTCGCAGGGCCCGAGGGCCGGCTGGTGCGTATTTTGTTAAATGGTCTGCGCGGGCCAATTAAGGTGAAGAGCCAAAAATTTGAATTGGACATGCCTTCGCTCGGCGTGCTGGAAGATGAGCAAATCGCAAACGTGCTGACGTACGTACGCAGGGAGTGGGGGCACGGATACGCGCCGGTGTCGATCGCGACGGTCAAAAAAATCCGCGAAGAAACGTCGCAACGCGAAGACGCCTGGACGGAGCCCGATTTAATGAAGCTTAAGTAATTTTCAACGGGATTTTCCTGGCTCGAAAGTCTTCCCGGAGCAGCGCCCAACGTTCGTGATCGCGCCAGCGGCCGGCAATTTTCAGAAAGCGTTTTGAATATCCCTCATACACAAAGCCAGCGCCTTTCGCCAGTGCAATGGAAGCTATATTGCCAGGCTGAATGTTGGCTTCCAATCGGTGCAGGCGGAGCCGATCGAACACATAAAGCAACACGAGTTGGAGAGCTGTGCGCATGCGCCCGCGTCCCTCGTGCCCCGCAAAAGCATAGTAGCCGAGTGAAGCACTGTGAAAGTGGCCGCGAATGATGTTGTTGATGTTAATTACGCCCGCGAGCTGGCGATCTTTTCTGTTAATAACCAAAAAGCTTCGGTGCATCTCCAAAGCGTAGCGCTCGAGGTATGCTTTAAATTTCGCGGGTGTATTTGGAGGCTGCGACCAGCGGCCATGCAGAGATCGGCTTTCCTGGACAGCTTGTAAAAACGCCGTGGCATCCGACGCTTTAGGATGCCGGATTGAGACGCATCTTTCCACGCACAGGGAATCGTAGTGGGGACTATGGGTTTTTAACGTCGTAGCAGAGCAGAATATTTTGATCGCGGAGAAAGAGTTTGCCATTTGCAATCA
>DASWRJ010000432.1:0-3389 GCA_036403255.1 Verrucomicrobiia bacterium | reverse complement strand
GTGTCGGCAGTAGCTTTGGGCGCCAGCTCCTTGCTGCGACGTAACCATGGCTCGTAGGTGTCGCAGATGGCGACCACGGGCGCATTCGGCAACTTCGAAAGCGTATTGATGAGTTCGCGCCCCTGGACGCCACAACCCACGATGGCGCAATTAACCGGAGGGCCAACGTGTTTCTCCTCCGGTTGCGCCACCGCGCCTTCCTTCTTTTCATCCTCCGCCCGGAGCGCCACGCCGCCCATCATGGCCATGAGGGTGGTCAAGGAGCCGGTTTTCAAAAAGCCGCGGCGATTAAAATCAACTTGCTCGCCTGAGGTGGTGTTCTGCTTCATACGTGCAAGATATTTGCCAAGGCCAGGCCTGAATTGCCAATTCTTTTTGCAAAAAAGAACGGTGTGGATGCCGGAAAATGGCCGGAGCTTAATGCTTTTTCTGCCGACAGTTTGTTAATCGAGGTGTTTTTCATGGTCCAAGCGGTTCAGCGTAAGCCAGAACTGATTTTTGAAGGTCTTTCCAGCGGCTGACTTCAAATTGAATTTGACCTCCATCTGCATGACTGGGGCCAAATTGGCCATCTCCAGGAAGACCGTTTTGCCATCAGGCGAGAGCCGAGCGGTTTTAATGCTCACTTCATCCCGACCTTCTTTGCGCGGATGTAAGACGGACCAATCTTTGGAGCCATATTCGGCGGCATAAAGATAGTTCCATTGATGCACCCCGTAACTTCCCGGATCTTCGGCGATGGAACGGTCCAGGGGTTGAGTGAAAGTAAGTTCGAGCCCATTCCGTCGCGCGTGCCAGGCAATGGGCAGCAAAACAGGTTTGTCAGTGAAGCGGACGCGCTGCAACCCACCGTCTTTAACGGCACTCGTTTGCCAGCCGGTGCTCCCCGCAATGTAGAGATGGCCGTCTTTCGCATTAAACGAGCCGCGATTCGGGCCGGCCAAAAATCGGCCGGGCAGCGGGACAACCGCGCCTTGTGGAGTGCCATCCACAACATCGCGCAAGGCGAGCATCAGACCGCAGCGACCCCAAAGCAGGTGCAGCATGTGCCCGGCGAGCGGACCCCAGCGGGCGTCCTGCGGGACCCAAACCTGGCTGCCACTGGAATTATCGACGCCATGAGGAATCCAGCAGAACGGCGCATCAAACCCATTAGGGCGAGCCGGAGTTTTATGCGGGCCGCCAAATCCGTAATAACCGCCCGGCTGGACCTCGCAAATCTCGGATGAAGGAGTCCATTCGCCCTGTTGGGGCGCAACGGTGAGCACCTTGCCATCGGGGCTGATCCCCAGCCCGTTCGGATTGCGAAATCCGGTGCCGAGAATTTCATTTTGCGAGCCATCGCGACTGACGCGATGGGCACCGCGCGGATCGACATAGTAAAAATTTCCGCCATCGTCTTTTTCGAGGCTGGTGACGTAATCATGGCCACCGGTGGAAGTGGCAATCGAATTGCAAAAATTTTCGTAAGAATCTGCTTCGCCATCGCCATTCAGATCGCGCAAGCGTGTGATTTGATCGCGACCGAGCACATAGACTTCGCCATCGCGCACCTTGAGACCAAGCGCCTGGAAGAGGCCGGTGGCAAACCGTTTCCAGTGCAGTTCGCCGAGTTTGTCATCAATACCGGTGACGCGCCAGACATCGCCATGAATCGAGCAGGCGTAAGCGGTGCCGTCGGGAGTGAAGTCCACACCAGCAAGAAAGAAGAGCGCGTTCCAAGGATTCTTGTAAGGCACAGTAATGGTATCGACTGTCAAAAAATCCAAGTCAAAGCCACGCTGGCCTTTGGTGACGAGTTCGGGAAGCCAATGAGCTGGACCGGCTTGAGCCAGGAGCGAAAGGTTTTCTGGTGAACCGGATTTTTTTACGAGAGCGTTGAAATTGTTGCCCAAAGCTGAAGCGCCAAAAGAAAAAAGAAGCTTGCAGGTGCGCGGCTTCGATGAGGGGCCGAAATGGAATATGACCTTGCCGCCTTCTGTTTCTAAATCAGCATCAGCGCCTTCCAAAGCAAGGAAGAGATTTTGGTTTCCAGACGAGATGGAAACGTTGTGTTCTCCAATGCCTTTTTGCACCAGAGCATCTTTACTTTTAAAGGTGGCCACCAGCAGACTGGCGTTAGTGGCGACTGGCCCCACCTCGAAGCTGCGTGTAAACACATTGAGAGAGTCGGTTTTCTCGAACCAAGGAGATTCTAAAATGCGCGTGCCATTCACTACGTATTCGAGCACGACACGCTTGCCATTAAGATGCAAGCCGGAGTAGTGATTGCTGCCAAGCCAGCCGAAACCGTCCTTGTTACTAAAAGCCAATTCACCGGCAATAGCGGGTGCTTCAATCAATCCAAAACGCTTGCCACTGAACTTGAGAAATCCACCGGTCCAGCCCGCGCGCCAGGCGCATTTACCAGTATCAAAACAGATGGCTGCTTCATCGTGAGCACCAAGTTTGATGGATAGACCTTTTGCAACCCGGCCTTCGGGCAGAGGCAGGTTTGAGGCGAGGAATTGGCCAACATCTGTTTGGCTCCAGCGCCCGTCCACCCAATCGCGCTCGACCTGCAAGCTAGGGTCGGGTTCATTAAGTGGTTGAGCCTTGACATTCAATAATCGGCCTTCAAAAGCGAAACAAAGAGCCAGAGCAAGAAACGCAAACCGCCCGAATTGAAAAAAGAGAGACCTCATGTTGTTCAGTGGCGGGAAGGATCCCATACGGTAAGTTGATGAAAATAGTCTCTGTAGTATCCACGATCACGAGCCAACAGTCGCTGGGCAGAAGTTTGCGCGTGCGCAGCAATTAAAAAGTCCGGGACGACTCTTCCTCGAAGTCCTCCGCGGCTTAAATAAGCACTGAACATCTGTCCCGCCAGCACTGCGCTTACTTCAGATTCTGGAACGAATGAAATATTCCATTCGGCAAGAAATCTGGAAACATCTTCCGGTTTCAGTGCTGGTATTAATTCTGCCAAAGCAACAGCTCCGATAATGAGGGTGCCCTCAGCAACAGCCTGACGCAAAACCGCCAGTGACTTAGCTGCGTGGGCAGGATCGTTCAGAAGGACGTCGAGCAGGACTGAGGTATCAACGGCTGTTATCATCACGAACCATTCGTAAATACTCATCTGTGGTTAAACCAGCGGGCAAGTGGCCTCGGCCTCGCCATTTTTCAAAAGCATCTGGTTCGACTTTTTTCCATGCTAACAAACTTCCGCCCTCGACGGTTAATTCGAGAATGGTCCCCGCGCGTAGGTCCAGCTTTTGCCGCACTTCCGCAGGAATCTTTATTGCGCCATCATCTTGAATAACAGTGTTCATCTTAGTTGATGCTACATCGTAATTAAATGTTTTGGCGAGCATAGAAGAGCTAATGGGGCAACTCCGATTGATTTA
>DASWRJ010000431.1:0-5251 GCA_036403255.1 Verrucomicrobiia bacterium | reverse complement strand
AATGAGGTGTTCGGCGATAAGGACAATGGGGCTCTCGCGCAAATCATCCGTGCCCGATTTGAAAGCCAGGCCGTTCAACCCGATCTTTTTCTCGCCATTCTTCGGCACTGCTTCAATGGCGCGTTTCAGGTGAGCTTCATTGCTGGAGAGGGTCGCACGGAAAAGCGGCAAGTCCACTCCGGCACGGCTCGAGACCTGCACGAGCATGCGCAAATCCTTTGGCAGGCAGGAGCCACCGAAAGGCAAACCAGGCCGCATGTAGGCCGGTGAAATATTCAGCTTCTGATCTTTAACAAATTGACCCATCAGCGATTGCCCATCGATCGATAAAGCGGAGCAGAGGGCGCCGACTTCGTTTGCAAACGCAACTTTCAAGGCATGGAATGCGTTGCAGACTGCTTTCAACATTTCCGCCTCGCGGAAGGGAATCCACTCAATATGCCCAGTTACGCCGCCGAAAAGCGCTTCAACAACTTCCTGGTTCTCATCCGGCTGTCCACTGGCGCTGCCGACTACGGTAAATGGCGGCTCGTAATAGTCGGCAATGGCGGTGCCTTCGCGCAAAAATTCCGGCACCACAACCAAATCACTATTTTGGTAGAGGGTGGACGGAGGAGAGCCAGGATGCAGCAATGGGAACACGACCGATTCGGCCGTGCCGGCAGGAACAGTGCTTCGCATGATAACGACGTGCCGCTCCATCTTATCTTTCATGGCGCGGCCAATGAGTTCGATAGTGGCGCGCAGTGCTGTTAAATCCAAACTGCCATCGGGGCCGGTGGGAGTGCCAACACAAACAATGGAGGCATCGGTGGATAAAACTGCTTCACGCCCATTGGTCGTGGCAGTGATGCGGCCCTCGCGGTGGCCTTCTGAAATCATCTCGTCAATCCCAGTTTCAATTACCGTTGGCCGACCGGAACCCAAGCGCTCGACTTTTGAGGCAAGGACATCTACACCGACCACGTGGTGGCCATCTTTGGACAGACAAGCTGCCGTCACACAACCGACATAACCTAAACCGAAGATGCTAACTTTCATTTTGTTCTTTCGCTGAATTTTGAATTTTGCTTTTGCTTACTCTGTTCCACTACTCTGCGCCGCCGGTTCTGGGCAGCATCAGTTGGTGAAACCTCTTCAACAACATCACGGGCCAAAGCTTATAAATTCATTCAATTTATCGCCGTGCAAAGCATTGCTACCTTGCTGTTCATCCTTGAGTTTCTCTCATGCCGCTCCATCGACATTCGCCGCACTATTTCTGCATCTTTCACCTGCGGAAATAGCCTGCAAATTCATCGGCGTTTCACACCTAAACCTAAAGAGGCAATCTTCCGAGCCGCTTCTTTCCCAATTACTTAGGTCTTCTATGGCCCCGCCTGACCGTCAAGAGCGGTCCAAATTTGCTCACGCGGCCACCCTGTTTAGGTCATTTTGCTAATCCAAACGTGCTCGACTGTTTTGCTTCAGTGGAGAAAGGGCTTCAACCATGGATCGTTCAGCCCAGCGACTGGATGCTTAGAAGGTAGCAAGCTGCTGCAAATCCGCACAATCAGGGTAAAGTGCGCAACTTACGGAGGAGGATACGACCCAATTCAAGCGTGCGTAAAACTGCGTAGCGGCCTTTTTTGCCGTCTGCGGTTTTGCCGTTGGCTTTTTGCTTTCTGCCTTGGCCATCTCTTCCTAGGCGGTTGCCTGCAAATTCACAAATCCCCTGGTGATGGCGAATTTGACCAGTTCAGTGGCTTTGTGAATGCCCAGCTTGTGCATTATTTTTTGCCGGTGCTTCTCAACTGTCCGCACGCTGAGGCTCAGGCGTTCGGCTATTTCCTTGTTTGCCAGGCCAGAGACTATCAGGCTCAACACCTCACGCTCGCGCTCCGATAATTGCTTCGGATAAGATTCTTCTAATTTGCCACCGCTCAAAACATATTCCTCAAAAAACGCCTGAGCCACGTCAGGCATAAAGAACGCCTCTCCGCGATGGATCCGTTCGATGGCTGAAACAAGTTCCACTGGCGAGGTATTCTTTCGTATGTATCCCCGCGCGCCCGACTGGATCATTTCCCGCACAAATTCCTTTTTGTCGTGGACTGTTAAAATTAAAACACGAGATTGTGGACAAATGGCCCGCAAGCACTTCGTCGCCTCCAAGCCACTCATGCCGGGCATAGTAATGTCCATGACTATGACATCAGGTGAAAATTGACGTGCGCGATCGATTGCTTCGTGGCCACTGGCCGCTTCGCCGACCACTTCAAATTGATCGAACTTTTCGAGGCAGGACCTTACGCCTTCCCGCACGAACATGTGATCGTCCACCAGCAGAACTTTTATCTTCTGGCCATGAGTTGTGAATGAACCATTTGCAGCTTTTACCATAAAGGAGGGGGAGTTTATTAATTGTGACCTTCTGATCTGTTCAAATTTACGCCGAGCTTTTGCGATTGTGAGAAATTGAGTTCGCGCATTTTTATACTTTCACAGTTTCTCTTTTGCCTGGGGAGTGCCCCACTTCAGCTCACGGCTCTTAACAACAGAGATAATTTTTTTCAGTCTTTTGCATTGACCCGAGTTAAAGCACTTGGAGGATTCCCGCCTGGAACACGTCGCACCACTGGCTCGATTTCGGCGCCGAGTGCCGCTTCCTTCTTAATACCTACCATGACTGAAAGCCCAAGCTGAATCTTCGAATTGTCTTCATCCAGCGCGATACGCACTGGCACGAGCGCATTCTGTCGCACGAGCGAGTGCAATGTGGCCGGAACCGGCGCAAGTTGCATTTGCTTGTCACTCTCCAAGCCGAAGCCAATGACGCGTCCGCTCAATTTGCGATTAGGATCCGAATCAAGCGAGACATCCACCTGGGTGCCAATTTTGAATTTTCGCAAATCGCGTTCATCGACCCAGGCTTCGACCCAGGCGCGTCCAATCCACAACGCGAGCATGGGTTCGCCAACTTTGGCCGATCCGCCCACTTCGACAAGCCGGTCCAGGACCCTGCCGTCTTCCGGTGCTTTGATCACGGTTGCTTCCACATCCGCTTCGGCTTGGGATACCCGCGCGCGGGCCATGGCAATTTGCGAATCAAGCACTGCCAAATGCGATTCACGCACGGCGATGCCTTCCAGCTCGTTCATGGCTTTTTGATAACTGGATTCAGCCGCATCCACTGAACCGAGTGAAGCATTGACCAACGCTTGGGCCCGGTCGCGATCACTCATGGCTCTGTCCACTTCGCTCAACGAAGCAGCTCCCTGTTTGGCGAGCGAGAAAACCCTTTGAAATTGTGATTGCGCATTCGACAACACACTCTTATGTGCCGCCAGTTCTCCGGCCGCTTTTTTACGCGTGCCATTGCAGCGCTCGATTTCAATAGTGAGCCGTTTGCGGGACTGTTCGATTCCCATTTTCTCGCTGGTTAAATCCTTGGTTGCGCTTTCCAGTTCAGCCCGTGCTCTCTCAAGCGCGGCTTGCAAATGCCGATCCTCCATGCGTATCAAAACCTGGCCTTTATATACATTCTGCCCGCGCTCGACGTCGATCGATTTAATGCGTCCTTCGATGCGCGCACCAACCTTCGTCACAGTTCCTTTCACAGTCGCCTCGCTGACAACGACATGATTGAAACGATAAGCGATCCACGGAATCCCAACAGCCAGTGCGCCAATCGTGATCAGGACAACTAACGTACTGACAGCAATGCGCCCGCTTTTGCCTTTTTGCTCCGGAGCGGGTTTAGGCTTGGCGCTTAACTCTGGCTTCACCGCCGCGGTAGATTCCGTCGTCAGGGCAGTCTGATTAACTTGTTCGCTCATGTATTATTGCTCACTTTCTTGATGTGCTATCGGCATTTGCCTTCAAATCATTCGCTGCCTTCCATGGCTCTGAAATGGTTATTTGCGCCTGGAGTCCCGCGCTATGTGAATTGGTTATGGCCGGAAGCAGCAGCACTCGGTTGTGCGAATTATCCCCAGCGTGCAGAAACAACCGCGCCTCGCGCATGAACGGTAAAAACCCGACAAAAAGGCCAATTATCGTGACTAATACCGCACAGGAGAAACCGTATAAATAATGCGCAAACCCAGTGCGCAATCCATAGAACGACGAGCCTTGGGTCGTATTTAGAGTCCGGCCGCCCCGGTTGAGCCAGGCTTGTTTAGCCGGATGGAACATGACCCAAAGTTTGGTCAGGGCCGTTGCCCAATCGGTAATAATCTGCAGGGGCATGTAATAGAGCGAAAAGCGCCGGCCCTGGCGCCAGGCAATTGAAGCGTGGCTCATGCGCGACAACAGCACCCACAAAAAGTAGCCCGCAAACATTTCGTAACGGCCCCCAAGCAGCGCCAGCAATCCCACCGTTGGTCCAAATAATACTGTTGCCGTGGTGATTCGTTGATCCATCAAACTCCACCAGCAATAAAAACCTAATTTGCTGGGCCCCAATTTAATGGCGCGCCAACTATGACGAACGCTGTTCCCAGACCAGCGGCGAATATTCGCAATCGCTCGCTGCAATGATGAACCAGTTACTACTTCAAACGTGGTGACCATTGCATCCGGCACGTAAAGCATCCGCTTGCAATGCTTCGACAACCAATACCAAGTGCTCTTGTCATCACCGCTCAACATTTCAAACCGGCCCCAAAGCCAGTGATGAATAACGTCATGTTCGACTTGCTCGCGAAATGAAGGATCGGTTGCAACCGAGGCGCGAAAGACCGAGAAGCGGCCAGTCAGGCAGAGCAATTTTCCCGAAAGGGAAACAGAGCACATGGAACGATGGCGCAAACCAAAACGTAAAGAGGTCCATTCGGCAAACCAGGCCGGTCCTTTGACGTATCCGTTCTCATTGGTCGTGACGCCGGACACTTCAGGGGACAAACGAAACACCGGCAGCACTTTTGCGAGCAGTCCCGGTTGCATCATCGTATCGCCATCGAGAATGATTACCACGCCATCTTCGCGCGGTTTACTGCGCACGATTTCTTCCATTCCTGTGCCCAGCGCGAGCCGTTTGCCTTTGTCCCCGCGCAATAGCACCAATTGCGGAGGCCACATCTCAGGTTGTTCAGCCGCTTGAAATCCAGACCATTTCTCGTGAATCTCGCGCAAGTTCACATCATCCTGATCGCAACCGCCGACCACGATCAATTTGGGACGTTTAATCAATCCCTTTAAAGTGCTCAGTTCGTGATAGACCGAATCAAACACGGAAGTCGTAATCCACTTTTTCTCGTGGTAGGTTGTT
>DASWRJ010000430.1:0-6795 GCA_036403255.1 Verrucomicrobiia bacterium | reverse complement strand
GAAGAATGAGCATGCGATTCCGGAAGGGTTCGAGCGGGCTCATGATTTCCTTGAGCTTGAAGTCGGCGCCTGTTTCATCCGGCCAGTAAGCTGGCGGGATTGTGCCATTGGGGCTGAACATGATTACAAGCCGCTGGCGCGGGCGCGCCGGACTGGCCAGGCCAAGGCTGGGCAGGCCGAGGAGAAATGGCAGCGACGCCGCCGAGAGCCCGAATTGCTTGATGAATTGGCGGCGATGGATTGCGTTCATAATTATAATTCGCTGGACGTGTTATCTATTGGAGTTTTTCCCATCTGAAGAACTTGCCAGAACCCGGCTGGTTGATGGTTTTGCTGGAGAATTCTTCTGAATGTCATGCAACGCCGAGATGGTCGCCATTTCGACTAACAGCTTCTGCACATTGTAGCCGGAGGCGGCGAAGGATTGACGCAAGCGACCCATAACTTGCGAACCATAGGCCGAAATGGGCTGTTTTACGACGCTATGGAACAACTGTTCGATGAACGCGGTTTGCGCCTGTTCGCTGCTGGCCGCAAACTCGGCGACGTCTCGCGCGCCGGTGAGATGAACCGTGTCACCTTCACTCGTAGTGTAATCGCTGGAAACGTCAATCGGTTTGTCATTTTCCAAGGTGCGAAATCGGCCAACGGCATCGTACTTTTCCAGACTAAAACCAAGCGGATTGATCACAGAATGGCAGCCCTGGCACGCCTGTGGTCGCGTCAACTGCGCGATCTTTTCCCGCATCGTGAGGTTCGGGGCAAAATCGGCGTCCTTAAAGGTCATCGCCATTGGCGGCGGTTTGAGCGAGCGGCCTATAATGTTACGCGTCAGGAAAACTCCTCGATGAATAGGTGAAGTGGACTTCTGATATGAAAATGCAGCCAGAAGATATGGATGCGTCACCACGCCGGACCGTTCTTTTGGGCTGAGCGGGACCTTTACGAAATCATCGCTTGAATTGGTGCTGATGCCGTAGAAACTCGAGAGGCGATTGTTCAGAAAAAGATAATCGGCCAGCAGTAGTTTTCGATAATCGGAGGACGGGCTCCAAATTACATCGTCGAGAAATAAATCCAGCGATGTGCGCAAATCCGAAATGATTTCGGCACTGAATCCAGGAAATAACTTGGGGTCTTTTGAAACATCTTCCACATGGTCCACGTGCAGCCAGTGATGGAGGAATCCGCGGATTTTGGCATGAGCGCGCGGGTCTTCGAGCATCCGTCGCGCCTGGGCAAATACCGCTTCTTCAGTGTGCAGTTTGCCATCGCGCGCAGATTTGATTATGTCCGCGTCAGGCAGTGAATCCCATAAATCATAAGCAAGCCGGGAGGCGATTTCATAATCATCAGGCTTGCTCTTTTCGAGACCGAGGTAAAGAAACCGTGGTGATTTTAAGGTCAGCAGCACAACTCGTTTGACTGCGTCCTCCAATTTGGGGGCATGCTTGAATTGCGCGGCGATGTAACTTTTGCTTAGCTCCGCGTTGAGCGGCCGACGAAATGCCGCGCTCACAAATTGTTCGCAAAACGCTTCGACCTTTTCCGTGCGATTGGTAGCCGTGGGTTTCGTATGAGCTAATCGATCGATCTGTTTGCTCACAAAATTGGCCACTTCGATGGCCGCTTGCGTGGCCGCTTCATCCCAGGCCTTTGAGACAGAGACACCGCGCTCGTAACCGACGCTGCTGTCGTCCGGCGGAAAAGGTGTGCCCAAAACATAAGTTGGCGAGACTCGGCTGGTAAGGAACTGCCGCGCGGGGATCGGCCCTTCTGCCCCGTGGGGCGGCTTCCAGTGCAAAGCGATTGAGGCCGTTTTGTCCTTAAATTTGAAATAATCGAGCCGCAAGGGATACATTCGCCCACCGATCAGATGCAGGTTTGCCTTGTGCTCGGTTAATTGCCCCGAAGCAACCCACGCATCGATAATCGGGTCCTCATTATTGTTCAGCCAAAGGCGCGCACCGTTTGGAGTCTTCAATAGAAATTCATAATCGCCAGTTTCATCGGCGATAAGGGAGCCGCGCCATTGCATCGAGAACCCATTGGTGCCGCTCTTCCCCTCCTCCGGGCCGCCTTTGCCAAAATCGAAGTTTATGTTTTTATCAATGCGATCAAAAGCCTTGCTGCCGAAATCCTTGTTCCGGTAATAAGTTGCACGCAAGCCATGCTCGCCAGTCGGCGCGTCATCTTTTCCAGTAAAGGACTTGAGCAAGTCTGCAATGGTGTTGAGATATTGCTTATTGGTGAGGCGTACCAATTCAATTCGCGCTGGATGGTTTCGCGCCCGTGCTTCGCGAGAATAGAACGCGTCGTTGATATAACGCGCCACTGCTTCGGCCTCTGGGCCCTTGCACTTCCCCGGGTCGTCGTCGGGCATGTTTTTATCAATGTAGCGCGTCAACTTCTCCAACGACCAATCGCCGACCAGCGTGTCATCATATTTTCCCTTCACGCCCTCGCCATTTTTGCCATGGCATTTGGTGCAATTCTGACGGTAAACCTGGCGTCCATCCAATTTGCTCTCACCCGCGGAGACATCGCTCTTATTGGCAACGAGCAATGTGCAACCGAGGAAAAAGCAGGCTGATGGTTTAAATACGGTGCTAATTAGGCTTGGGCGAACTTTTTGCATCTCGTTAGTCGTCAAATGGGGACGCCTGAATTCTGCGAAATATTCGGGAACTTGTCAGGAATAAACTGTGGTAAACCCGGCATTGGCAGTGATTTGCCAGGTTTTACCCAGTTGCTGATAGAAGATTCACATTGGGGATCTACGCATTGTGCCCCATTCCCACGGCACCCCCAGACTTGATTAACCTGTGATCATCACATGCAAATCAAAAAGAAGCAGCCTAAGATTGTCCACACAGGCCGGCCATGATGTGCCCGACAGAATTAACCGGTTCCTCTGCTCCGAGACGCAAGCACCGGCTGGGAATCAGAAATGCCATGCACTTAAGATCCGCTGAATACTGGCTTGCACTGGGTGAGATTCACGAAGCGCTTTTGGAAATCGAAAAAATTCAGCGCTGCCTCCGAAAACATCCGGAAGTCATTCAGGTGGCTCAAAAAATCAAAACCGAAGCGCGCTTGATTGAGGAAGAAGTTATTCTCGAACCGTACTGGGATCGGGAATAGACCCCTTAAGCGTGCTGCGTGACATTTCGCAAACCTTGTTCACTTTGCGCTGGAGCAGTCTTCATCTGCTTTTCGGGCAGGTGTTCTTTATCGTAAACGGCAATCTCCTTTGAAAGCAGATTTGTGATAAAGAATACAATGAAGAGCACCGCCCCCGTTGGTTTCAAACCGCCGTATGCGAATTCGCTGCCGGGGCCGGTCAAACTCAACGCAAAGGTCGAAAACGACAGAAGGAGAAAGAATTTACTTAGCTTTGTCATACCTATTCCTATGTTTTAAATTCACTTTCTAAAAATAGGCTGCCGCATTAAGCGCCAATCTGCTTCGCCGATTTTGCTGGATCTTTGCCTTTTTTTGCGGAGCGAGTTCACGCAATAAAAAATCCCGGGAAATACATTCCCGGGATGCGCAGAGTCGCCCGAGGTATTACGGGTTACTCTTGCTAAACTTATCCTTTATTTGGTCTTTTGTTCGTTTGAAATCATCCTTCAGTTCATCGGTTTTGTCTTTTAGCTTATCCTTCAAGTCGCTGGAATCCTTTTTGATTTCCGTGCCCGTTTCCGTGCCAACTGCCGCACCCGTGGCTCCCACGCCAGATGGCAGATCTACTCCGTAATACGTATAGACCTGGGTTACAAAATCAGGCGTGGCCCAATTTGCAGTCTGGTC
Organism: Verrucomicrobiia bacterium; assembly: GCA_036403255.1. Lineage (GTDB taxonomy): Bacteria > Verrucomicrobiota > Verrucomicrobiia > Limisphaerales > JAQGOV01 > JAQGOV01. Next base: position 2,982 of record DASWRJ010000430.1, on the reverse strand, counting down.
TTTGTCAATCGTCGGCGCGCTTTGGAGCTTCGAACGGTCGATGTTCAGAGTAAAATCCTTTTCGGTCGTTGCACTCAATGCTTTCCAGGGAACTGGCGTCTTCTTTTCACCAATCCCGAGGAAGCCTCCAACTCCAAGGACGGCCAGCCGGACTTGGCCCGAAGCCGGATCAAGCACAAAATCTTCCAGTTGCCCAATGTTTTCGCCACTGCTGGATTTGACTTTTGCGCCGAGCACCTTGCTCGCCATAAATGTCGAAGAAGAGTTGGCCGTTGTGGTTGCAGTGTTGGATGTGCCCGATTTGGAAATGGTATTCGTGTCCGTTGTCGTCACACTTTTGTTGAGTGTGGATGAAGGTGAATTTGCCGAGGGAGCATTTTGGGCCTGAACCGTGAATTGCGCCAACGCGGCGGCCAAGCCGAGGAGACTGATTTTCGTAAGAGATTTTTTCATAGAGATTTCTTTCTTTACGCCTCGCGTAATGCAGGAGCATAGGGAGGCCCTGTTTCCTTTGCTTTGAACCTGCCTCAGCATTCCAGTTGCTCAATAGGGAGTTGAACCTAGCAACGCGCGATTCTACGGCCCGGCACCGCCCATGGGCCGAGTTCGAGAATATTCGCGTCCCAGACGGCGTCAGATGTAAAATCCGCCACCAAGCAAATTTATGGAATGCAAATTAGCTAAAGACCAACGCCCCGAACGCCTCAGGGCTTCTGCCGCCCTTTCGCGCCGAGCATTTCTGGCCAATTCCGGGCTGACTGTGAGCTTGGGACCGGCCCTGGGCGGGTGCCTGCTCTGGGCGAAGCGCGCTCGCGCAGATGCGACAAACCCGAACCACCGCATTCGAATCGGGCTTATCGGGTCCGGTGGCCGCGGGCGCGACGTGCTGGGCGTTTTCCTTGCCCAACCTAACGTCGATTGCCCGGCGATCTGCGATGTGGATGACGCAATGCTTGAAAAGGGCGCGACGTTGATCGAACAAAAGCGCGGTCGAAGGCCCGAAGTTTACAAAGATTTTCGGCGAGTTATTGACCGTAAAGATATCGATGCCGTTCTTGTCGCAACACCCGATCATTGGCATGCATTACCTACTATTTACGCGTGCCAGAGCGGCAAGGATGTGTATGTCGAAAAGCCGCTTGCCACAACCATTGATGAAGGCCGAGCAATGCTGGAAGCTTCCAGGAAGCACAACCGAATCGTCCAGATGGGCACTCAATGGCGAAGCGGCGAACATTGGCGTGAAGCCATCGAGTTAGTGCGCTCAGGGAAACTCGGCAAGGTCGGCCTGGCACGTGCCTGGTCTTATCACGATTGGCTTGGGAATATCGGGAACCCACCCGATGGGGAACCGCCCGCCGGTGTGGATTACGATATGTGGCTGGGACCGGCACCGAAACGGGCATTTAACGCGAGCCGCTTTCATTTTAACTTTCGATGGTTCTGGGATTATGCAGGCGGTTTAATGACCGATTGGGGAGTCCATCAAATTAATATCATACAATGGGCCATGGGCATCGAGCAGCCGAAGAATGTTACTTCGTCGGGTGGAAAATATGTGCTCACCGATAATTCTGAAACGCCAGACACTCAGGTCGCGGTTTATGAATTTCCGAATTACACAATGTTGTGGGAACACAAAGTTGGAACTGGAGTCGGGCTAAATGGCCGGCCTTACGGCATCTCATTTACTGGAACCGAAGGCACACTCATCATCACCAACAAAGAATGGGAAGTCATTTCAGAGCCGAAGAAAAAGAGTCTTGAGTCGCGGAAAGTAACATTCAGTGAAGATGAGCGTGTTCCACACGTGCGCAATTTTTTGGACTGCATTCGCTCCCGCAAGCAACCAAATGAACATCTCGAGATTGGTCACGCTGTCAGCACGGTCGCCCACTTGGGTAACATCGCATATCGTTGCGGGCGAAAGATTGTATGGGATGGTGTGCAAGAGCGGGTAACAAGTGATGCGGAAGCAGATCGGCTCGTGGCTGCGCGGTATCGAAAACCCTGGACTTTACCTTACTCTCGCAGAATTAGTTAATGCGGTAAGAACTTGTAAATGAGTGAGCTGAAGTTACTCGAAAATGGTTAGTAACATGGGTAACATCCGAAATATCACTTAGGGTAATCACCTTATAGAGATTTATTTTACTTAGTGCAAGATATGGTCGCGTTTCGGACAGTGGCTCGTTTCTTCAGCGGGGTTCCCCAACCCCCACCTCCTTGGCGGTCACTGTCCGAGCGTTATTTTACCGCAAAACCCAGGAGCCAATACCAAAGTAAAACAGAAGCGTAAACACGTCAGTTACAGCTAAAGTCGCAGGACCAGCAGCAATTTTGGGGTCCAATTTGAGACGATGCAGCAGCGCTGGTATGCTGATGCCAAAGAAGCAAGCGGAGGCAAACGCCAGCACCAAACTCCCACCGATCGCGCATGCCGCAGGCGCTGAACCCCGCCAGAACCAAACGAGCAGGCCCACTATAATCCCCGCAGCTGTCCCGAGCAAAGAAGCGAGAACCATCTCCTTTCGGAATGTGCGCCAGTACCATTCGAGATTCGGAGCTACGCTCCGCAAACTTTGGATCGTGAGCGTCATGGATTGCATGCTCACGCTTTCAGCCAACCCGAGCACCATCGTCAGGAAAAACGCGAGCACGAGGCTTTTGGCGAGGGTGGTTTCAAATGCGCCAGTGATCAGGGCTGCGGCCATCCCGCTGAACATCGTAGTCAGCAGCCATGGGAAACGATATCGAAAAGCTCGCCACGGAGACGCATCGCGCAGTTCGGCTATTCGAAAACCAAGGGTCTCGAATAGATCATTTTTTTGCTCACGTTCGGCCATCTCCGCAATATCAAAGACTTCTTGCGTAAACGCGCCGACATCGACGACTCCCAATATCTGCCGCTGCTCATTCACGATGGGGAAAGCCAAATATTTATAGAGCACGAAGTATTCGCAAGCCTCCAGCACCGTGGCA
>DASWRJ010000429.1:0-5291 GCA_036403255.1 Verrucomicrobiia bacterium | reverse complement strand
CAAAAGTTCTTCACGAGGCACCTTGTAGTCAATGGTCTTTTTTCCAGGTAATTGGGCGAGGGCGACCCACGCGCCGACATGATGGGCGAAACAAACGCGGTTCGAGCGCGTAACGCGCCCAGGCAATACGTCGCCGGTTTTTTCAGCGGCTGCCAAGCAGGCTTCCATAACGGAACAAAAGGAATCAAAACGCGACTTGAACAACACACGGGCATAGGAGCCATCTTCGAGAAAGCTCTTAATCATCAGGCGATGGCGCGTATCCCAATCAATCTGCCCTTCCGGTTTGCCCAGGATTTGGGCCCGCATAAGATAATAAACCAGATGAACGAGGGTCGAGACGGAGGGCTCGAGCTCGGATAACTTGCGAAAAGCGAGGTCTGTTCCCTTGCAGCTAAAGTTCTGAATTTCCAGGTAAAGCGCTTCTTTGCTGGGGAAATGTTTGTAAAGCAACGGTTCGGAAACACCGGCGGCGCTGGCCAATTCCCTGGTGGTGGTCTCGGCAAATCCTTTCCGGGCAAAAAGGGGCAGCGCAGCCTTGATAATGGCTTGCTTGCGGTCATCGGCGGACATGCGTTCCTTGCGCATCAGAGGAAAGGTTAGTGATTACTCACCTTCTGTCAAAATAAAATTTCAGTTTGGCCGCGCCCAAGGTCTGCCGCACGTTCCATTTTGCATCGCCACCGCTCGCCGGGCGGTATAGTTTCCGGGCGGCAATGGTCACACAAAAACAATGGCGGCCCGATGCGGTGCTCATGCTGATCTCGGGCATTCTGGTGGTAATTTCGCTCGCCAGCCTGGCGGGGATAGTTGCCGCCAGCCTTGACCATGCCAAGAGCTGGTCAGACGGGACATGGTTTAAATTCGGGACGACCGGTTTTTGCCACGTGGCAATTTTGGCGTTAATCCACTTTTTTCTAAAAGTTCATCAGACGTCCTGGAAGGAATTTCTGGGACTGAATTCCGCGCAATGGCGCGTGGGTATTCTGGTGGGTGGCGTCACGGGAATCCTGATGGTGCCGGCATTATTGCTGGTGAACGAAATTTCCTCCCTGGTCCTGAAATCATTTCGGGTGGTTCCGGTCGAGCAGCAGGTAGTCGTGATCGTGAAGAGTCACTCCGGAAGCGCGCAGCGCTTGGCCTTGGCGGCAGCAGCGCTGGTTTTTGCGCCGTTGGTCGAGGAATCGATTTTTCGCGGCATCCTTTATCCTGCGATTCGGCAGCGAGGCCATATGCTGATTGCGCTGCTTTTTACTTCCCTGCTCTTCGCGGCGATTCACGCGAACCTGATGACTTTTTTTCCGCTGTTCCTGTTCGCGATCATTCTCGTGGTGCTATATGAGCTGACGGATGTGCTGCTGACCTCGATGGTGGCGCACGCGGTTTTTAACGCGGTCAATTTTCTCCTGCTGATTTACGAAACGCCTTTGACGAATTGGTTTCAACATCTTTGGCAATCCGTCCGTGAAAGAATTTGAGTTAATTGAACTATTGACCCGCTCGCTGCCAGCCAATGACTCGGTCGTGCTCGGCGCGGGAGATGATTGCGCCGTTTTGGATCTCGGGCTGCGTGAGGATTTCGTGCTCTTGAAAACTGATGCCGTTGTGGAGGGTGTGCATTTTACCTCCGCAACCGAGCGGGAAAAAATCGGGCATAAAGCACTGGGCCGTTGCCTGAGCGATATCGCGGCGATGGGAGGAACGCCCAGCGCGGCGGTGATCACGGTGGGCTTGCCCAGCGGATACAATGCCGAAGAGATAAATTCGATTTACGATGGTCTAAGGAAGCTGGCGACGCGTTACAACGTAGCCATTGTCGGAGGTGAAACGACGCAAGCGCCTTCAGGACTGTTCCTGTCTGTCGCGGTGATTGGGAGAGTGTCGAAAAGCCGGTGTATTCGGCGGGCGGGAGCCAAAGCTGGAGATGCTATTTTCGTGACAGGAGAATTGGGCGGATCGCTTGGCGGGCGGCACCTTGAATTTGAACCGCGAGTCGAGCAAGGGCGCTGGCTGGCTGAGCATTTCGCGATTCATGCGATGATTGATATTAGCGACGGGCTTGCTGGTGACTTACGCCATCTGCTTCGGGCGGGTGATGTGGGCGCCGAACTGTTCACCAGGTCCATCCCGATCAGCCGAGCCGCGAAACTTCAGGCGAAAACCGAATCGTCAGCCAAACCGCCACTCCTGGCGGCACTCACGGATGGCGAAGATTTCGAGTTGCTTTTCACTCTGCCGAGCGCTTCCGCAGTTCCGTTGCTGGATGCATGGAAACAGCAATTCCCCGCCATCAAGTTGAGTTGCATCGGCAAAATTACAAAAGGGCAAGGACTCAAGCTGCGCGACGCGCAGGGCCTGCGCGATTTTTCCGGAACGGGCTATGAACATTTTTCGAAAAAACCGGTCTCCTGATCTCATGCCGGAAATCGTCACCAGGAGGGCAAAGGAGACCGAAGGTCTGGGTGAGACATGGGCTCGCGACGCGGTTTCGGGCTGGGTTATTGGGCTGCAGGGTGATTTGGGGGCGGGCAAAACGCAATTCGTCAAAGGCTTTGCACGCGGCATCGGTTATGGAGGGAAAGTTCACTCACCGACCTTTGCGCTCGTGAATGAATATCGAGGCGGGCGTTTACCCATCTTTCACCTGGACTTGTATCGACTCGATTCTCCGGAACTGATTGTGGCCGCGGGATTGGAAGAATATTTATACGCACCGACAGGAGTAGCGCTGGTAGAATGGATGGAGCGCTGGCTCGGGCCGGAGCCGGCCGCCGTTCCAGAAAAACTTCCGAAACGGTATCGCCATGCGCGCATCGAGACGCTTTCAGAACAGGAGCGCAAAATAACTTATGAAGATTTTGGCGCTTGAGTTTTCCAGCACGCGCCGGAGCGTGGCTGTGTTCGACACCGCTTCCGCTAAAGTGCTGGCTGAAACCGCGGAAAGCGGCGGGGAACGAATGAAGCCATTGGGCATGATTGCAACGGTGCTGCGTGAAAGCGCCATCGCCCGCAAAGAGATCGAGTGCATAACCGTTGGGCTTGGCCCGGGCAGCTACACTGGAATACGGATTGCGATTTCGATCGCGCAAGGCTGGCAACTGGCTTTTGCCTCGGTTCAATTGCTCGGATTAAGCAGTGTCGATTGCCTGGCCCAGGTGGCGCGCGCAGCAGGCATTCGGGGCGATGTTCTAGCGGTGGTGGATGCGCAACGGAATGAATTCTATGCGGCCGAATACAAACTCGACGATGCTGGAGAAACATGCATCAAGGCGCTTGCGTTAATTTCGGCGGATGCTCTCAATGCGATGGCGAAGAATTTTATTTTAATTGGGCCCGAGGCGAGCAAGTTTGCGCCGAATGGGCAGGAGATCTTTCCGGAAGCAACGGCCTTGGCGCGATTGGCGGCCGGTCGAACGGATTATTTGCCAGGTGAAAAACTCGAGCCAATTTATCTACGAGCGACCAGTTTCGTGAAAGCACCGCCGCCTCGAATTTCGATGGGATAAAGCCGCCGATGAAAGCTCTACCACAATATCGTTGCTGGGCGGAGGTTGATTTCAATGCTCTCCGCGGCAACCTGGCCTGGATCCGGCATCGCGTAGGTCCAGAGGTAAAAATCATGACGGTGGTCAAGGCGGATGCTTACGGTCACGGCCTCAAGCAAATTGCCGCTCTGCTGATGCAAAGCGGCACGGATATTTTCGGGGTAGCTAATTTGGCCGAAGCGCAGGCCATTCGAGCGGTGGGACGTGGTTGGCCAATTCTGATGTTGGGGGCATGCCTGCCGCATGAGGTCGAGGCGGCCATACGCGACCAGGTGATGGTCACGATTTCTTCGCTAGCAGAGGCTCGCGCTTTTTCCAAAGCAGCGGCGCGCTTGGGAAAAGCCGCTCAGGTCCACTTAAAGATAGATACCGGCATGGGTCGTTTGGGTGCGCGCCCGGAGGAAGCGAAGCGGCTGCTGGCCAAGATGGAAAAGCTGCCTGGATTGGCGATTAAGGGCATCTACACCCATTACGCCTGCGCCGAGGATGACAAAGTGGTTTCCAAACGGCAGGGCGACATATTTCTGCAGACGCTAAAAGATCTGCGCATCTCCGAGAGAAAAATTGAGTTTGTGCATGCCAATAACAGTGCCGCATTAATCCTGGAACCTCGAACGATCTTCAACACCGTTCGACCCGGCCTGCTGGTTTATGGGATCGTCCCTCAAGGTCGCCGCCACATCAGCGACGAAATTTCGGGGCAACTTAGGCCCGCATTGAGTTGGAAATGCCGTGTGAGCCTGGTGAAGGAGATTCCAAAGAATTTCTCGCTGAGTTACGGCGGGAGCTTTGTCTCGAAACGCGCCATGCGCGTAGCGACGCTCACGGCTGGTTATGGGGACGGTTATTTACGCGCGGGGAGTAACCGCGCCCAGGTGCTGATACGCGGCCGGCGCTGTCCGTTATTGGGCCGGGTCACCATGGACCAAATACTCATTGATGTTTCACAAGTTGCGCGAGTGGAATCCGGAGATGAAGCGGTGTTGATTGGGCGGCAAGGCGCGGACGAGATCAGCGCGACTGAATTAGCTTCCTGGCTGGGCACAATCGCGTGGGAAATATTGACGAACATTACCTATCGGGTGCCAAGGCTCTACTTGGGCGGGCATGCAGCTTAGTCAGCATCATTTGGATGGTCTTATTTCAAGAGCACTCAATGTTTTTTTGGAACTATAAAAGAATACCCCGAACAGAGCGCAAATACCAAACACGATAAGCAGGATAACGGTGCTCAAGAATGCAGCCCGGGCGGAATGGGCCCTGAGTTGGTGCGTTTGCTGAAGATGAAGATTGTAAGCCGCAACCGCAATGCGAAAGGGCAAAGGGCACTGCGACAATGCGGAAAGTGATGGCAGCGGAATAATTAAGGCGAGCCAGCATGAAAGTCGTGAAGCACATAACCAAGGAAAAGAAAATTGATAATTCAGAGATGCATAGGGTAAATCCTTTGCTCAAGCCGAGCACTTTTTGGCCGTACGCTTCTTGGAAAATGGCTGGATCCCTTAGCATGCCTGATAGCTGGGTAAGGCATCTGGCCGAAGAAAAGTTGAAGAATATGATAATGAGCCAATGAAAAACTAGTTGCTTGCGGGGTAAGGTTCTGTAGATGCGCCGCTTTGGGAGCCAAATTACGAAGAGTGCAAACAGCATTGCAACCTCGGGATAGTTTCGCAGAAAATATCCCGCAACGATTATGGCTGCGAAGCGAGCTTCGTCGGTCCATCCGAAAGTGCGACTTTCAGGGTC
>DASWRJ010000428.1:0-8177 GCA_036403255.1 Verrucomicrobiia bacterium | reverse complement strand
CCCAGTTTTCGTTGAATCGATAAAAAATGCTGCTGAAAATGATATTGTTTCCGTAGTTTGTGCCAAGGATGGGGATATCCCGCAAGTAACGATGCCCGACAGTGAAATTCAAAGTGTCATTCGGAGTAAAGGTGGCGGAGTGATTCGCCTCGGACCAGTTGCGGTCATTCAGGTTGAAACGCGTCTCGGAATTAATGAGCAGCCATTTGAAGGGCTGAAAATCCAGGTCTGAGTAGAGGTCTGAAAACCGGCCCTGGCCTTGCTGGCCGAAGACCATTTGACGCGAGAGCCGCCAGTCGGCGTAAAGCGCCCAGTTAAACACATTGACAATATTGCCATCGCGCTTGGTTTGGAGTTTGTTCCGCAGGCCGAGGCGCACGACGTTACGCGAATCGATGGAATCAATGGAGTTGTAATCAGGAAATTCAATAGGCAGCAAACGTGTGGAAGGCAATTCCGTGTCGAACTGCGGCAGCTCGCGCGGAGAGACGCTGGGGCGAGGAACATAAACGTAGTTGAGGCTGGGCTCGATGATATGCCGCAAGCCATCGACTTGAAAGAACTTGCTGGTGACACCGGGCCAGACCCGCGAGGCTTTAAACGTCAACTCGGCGCCAGTGTTGAAGACAGTGCGATTATGCTCGGAAGTCATCGCACCGGGTCCCTGAGACTCGCCGTAATAGGTGTAACGCCCACCGACTCGCGGGAGGATATTGAGCCAGCCAAAGGCCGTGTAGGGTACGGTGAGCTGGTGATAAGTATCACCGCGAAAGGCGGCGTAATAATTTGTAATGTCATTGCCAAACCTCCGCCGGAGATAGGCCGCAGAACTTTCGCTATCGTAATAAACAGGCGAGGCGCCGAGCTCCTGGCGAAAGCCGGTCAGGCGCACATCGGGCAAGCGCTCGACGGTTTCATAGAATCGGTTCACGCGCGGCTGCGCTTCAGCATCGAGACTGAAGTTGGACCAAAGCTGGTTGGCTTCGACGAAGCTGTTGGGTTGAACATTTTTGCGATACTCGGATTCAAAGAAGTCGCGCACGACCTCGGCGTCGCTTTGATAACGGACAATGCCTTTGATCGTGAGGTTGGTGCGCGGCTCGAGAAAGTGATAGAACCAAAGTCGTTTGCGGTCCGACGGAATCGGTTTAAGGAAGGGATCGAGCCCGGGGTTTTCATCTTTGGCATAATAAGATTTGAAGGTGCCTTCGCCAAATTTCGGCAGGATGTAATGGAAGTCCGGGCCGCCCGCGAACCCGCGCTTCTCGCGGGCATCGAGGTGCAGGGTGCCATCCAGGCGTTCATTCCAATACCAATTATAGCTAGTGAGCAGGAACGGTCCGTAGAGGGAGCGGACGCCGGGGACAAAAACGAAATTGTTGGAGTGGAGTTTGAGATTGCGCTTGTAATAGGGAAAATAGAAGACCGGCACCTTGCCAAGGCAAAGGGTCGCGTGGCGCGCTTCAATGTATTCGCCGGGAACGACAATCAGTTCCTTGGCGCGGATGCGATAAGCAGGGTCTTCATAGTCATCGGTAGTGACCATGCCATCGCGCCCCACGTAAACGCCGGCATCTTGCTTGCCCACGAAAATGTCACCCTGCACGAAGAAAGGAAGGTGGCCGGATTTGAAATTGCTCCCGAGCATTTCCCTGGTTTTGAAATTGTATTCGATGCTGTCGCCCTGCCAATTATCGTTCCCGTGCTGCAGGTGCACGTGACCTTCGGCTTTGGCGACACCGGACGTTTGGTTGAGCCAGCCGCGGTCGGCGGTGAGTGTAATCCCACCGTACTTTATGACAATGGCATTGGTGGCGCTGGCGATTCCAGTGCGCGGGTCGTAATCCACGAAATTCGGCGAGGAAGCTTCCCATTTACCTTCCGGTTCTGCGGCATGCAAAGAAAAAATAGCGCAGCAACAAAGGCAAAAGAAAAGAATGGCGCGCTCGCTATTGTGCATTGAAGCGCGGACAGCTAAGCAAAACGGTTCCGTCGTGCCAAGTTGATTTACGATAAATGGTGTCGCAGATGAAGCGCCTTGCGCGGGCTGGGCGCAATGTGATTACATCCACGCACATGAGTTCACCACCTTTCCTGCGCGGGCGCGCGCTTGCGCTGCATTTGCTATTTGCCTCCGTGCTGCTGGCTCCATTGACGACTCGCGCCGATTGGCAGGTGGTCGGCTCGCATGATCAGCGCCAAACTAAACCGCCGAAAAGCACGGCCAGCGGGACGGTGATCAAGCCGGGTGACCGCTGGCCCACGGACCAGAAATTTCGCTGGTTGATTGGTGATCTGCAAATTCCCGAAATAATTGGCAAGGAAGCATCCGCTGGAAAAGTGGTGGGCCTGCAAATTAATTGTGGCGACGGGGGCGAGGTGTGGGTCAGGGATGAACTTCAGACCCGCTTTGATAACGATCATCCCGGGCTGGTGATTGTATCGGAAAAGGCCGAGCCCGGCGCGGCTGTGCGGGTGGCGGTGCAGGTTTATGGGAAGGTGCAGGGCGGCGACAAATTTGATCAGGCGAATTGGGTGACAATCGAGCCGAAGCGCGCGCGCGAACCACTGCACATTGAAGTGGATTGCAACCGCCCGCTTGGCAAAGTGCCTAATGGCATTATTGGCCTGAGCCAGGGCGGCGGGATGTCTGACTATGAAGATGCCACGGCGCAAAAACTGAAGGAAGGGGGCTTCAAATGGTTTCGGATGGACAACGTCTTCACGGGTGTTCTGAAAAAATCAAAAGAGGGCGAATTAAGCTACGACTGGAAAGATTTTGATAAGCGGATCGATTTTATTTTCAAGATTGGAGCTGACCCGATCATGGCCGTTTCGTACATGCCGCAGCCGTTGGATGCCGTCCCGGACAACGAGCGGCACAGCGCTCCGCGCGATTTCGCCATTTGGGAGGAGCTCTGTTTTCAAGCGGCCAAGCACAGCCTGGAGCGCGGCAAGCGCGTTCCATTTTGGGAAGTATGGAATGAAGTGAACACCGGCTGGCTCAAGCCCGGGCCGGAAGACACGGGCAGCGAACAATTCCGAAAGCTCTACGCGGAAGCGCTCGGAAAGGAGCAAACGAACCGGATGATCATTCGCCGTTTCGAGGCATACTGCAAATTGTACGCGGCGAGCGCGCGCGGAATTTTGCGCGCGGACCCGCAAGCGAAAATCGGCGGGCCGGCCCTGGCCAGCGGCCCGATGGAGAATTCCGAGCGCGGGCATTGCGCGCATGGCAAAGGATTTGCGCGCGGACTGATGCTCTGGTGCCGGCAGGAAAAGCTGCCCCTGGATTTTGTGAGCTGGCACGAATATTTTCAGGGCGCGGATACCATTGCGAAAGAGGCGCAGGTCTTTCGCGCTGACCTCGACGATTTTCCGGAGATAAAAGCGCGCGTTGGTTCTTTCATGATTACGGAATGGAACGAAGCATGGTGGCCGGATCGCCCGCAGGATCACGAGCTTGGGGCAGCCTGGTGCGCCAACTCGATTACGCGCGCGTTTTTGCCCGCTGGCGTCGATCGCCCATGTTTTTTCTACGTCAAGCAAGGGGACATGAATTTTCGCGGTGATTACAGCCTGCTCATGCAGAATAACATTCCGAAGGCTTCCTATAACATGGCCAAAGTGTTCAATGGACTTTCCGGCAATTGGCTCCCTCTGAATGGAACGGACGGTGATATTTCAGGCGCTGCGGCATGGGACGAAGCGCGCGGACGACTCGCGATTGTGCTGGTGAATTTTCGGGATCGCTACGGATTGAAACGCCCAGTCAGCTTGCGCATCAAAGCTTTGCCCGAAGCTTTGCGGGGTGGCACTTGGCAGCAATGGCTAATCGATGCCACGCACAGCAACGTTTGGAATGAGCAGGGGAAGGCAGAATTGGCCAAAGTAAAAAGCGACGTTATAGAAGGCGAACAGTTTAGTTTCGAGCAGGTTCTATCCGCAAATTCGGTGACCTTGATCGAGATTTTGAAGAAGTGAGTCTCAATTCAATCCGTAATCCGGTTCACGACGATTTGCGAACATCCGAAAACCAAAAAGCATCATGCCTATAAACGCGAGAACGGCGCCAAAGAGAAAGGCGATGTAGATGCCAGCCGACGCGCCAATCTCCAGCACCGCGTCGGAGGGATGGCGCGGGTTGTAATGCGCCAGCACGGTTTTGCCGACGGGAAAATTCTCCACGATAGTTTGCACGTCTTTCGCATAAGACTTTTCAGGCTGATCGATCATGAGTTGATCGGAGATGTGTTCCTTTCCGTTCACCTTGTAGCGAAAGGAAATCTCCGCACGATAGGTTGTATTTGAAACCTGCCGGGCTTCGGAGCGTTCCGTGGCCCGGACTTCTGAGCTGACCACCTCGGCTGGAGTCGTGGGCCAATTCTCGCTGGCTTTGGCTTTGTTGATCCTGGTGAAACTATAAAGCGCGACGGCCAGGCCGATGGCCATAATGATGAACGCAACCGGGAGCGGCACGCTTGCACGGAACCTATTCATAGCGGAGTGCATCGATCGGATCCAATTGCGACGCTTTGAAGGCGGGATAAAATCCAAACGACACCCCGACAAAAGCGCTGAAGGCAAAAGCCGCGCCAATCCAGAAAAAGGAAGTTAGTGTTGGCCAGTTTTTCAGCCAGGAAATGTAAACCGAGGCGCCAACGCCAAGCGCGATGCCTATGGCTCCGCCGGTCGCGCTCAGGGTCACGGCTTCGGTCAAAAATTGCAGCAGAATGTCCGCCCCCTTTGCGCCGACGGCCATGCGGATGCCGATTTCGCGGGTGCGCTCGGTGACACTTACCAGCATGATGTTCATGATGCCGATGCCGCCGACGAGGAGCGAGACGCTTGCGATCGCCGCCAAAAGCACAGTCATGGTCGCTGAGGTTGCAGTGGCAGTTTCGGCAATGTCCTGCTGCGTGCGGACGGTGAAGTCATCGTCGCGACCGGGCAGAATGCGATGGCGCTGGCGCAAGAGATCGACGATCTGTTGCTGCACGTTGGCTAGCTGTTTAAAGTCCTCTGTTTGCAAAATGATGCTGCGCAGCATGGTTGTGCCGGTGATCCGTTTCATGGCGCTGGTGTAGGGAATGATGACGACATCATCCTGATCGTTTCCCATCACGGCAATGCCTTTGGGTACGAGGAGGCCGACGATTTTGAAGGGGACATTTTTGATGCGCAGAGTTTGTCCGACCGGGGAACCATCGCCGAAAAGCTGTTTGGCGGTAGTTTGGCCCACCACAGCTACTTTGGTGGCGCTGCGAACGTCCTGCTCAGTGAACATTGAGCCATCAGAGAGCGGCCATTGGCGGATATCCAGATAGTCTTCGCTCTCGCCCTGAATTTGGGTGGACCAATTCTGGTTGCCCGCCGCAATCTGGCTGCCGGTGCGCACCTCGGGGCTGACTGCTTTTACACCCTGGACTTCCCGCTCGATGGCCAGCGCATCATCGACAGAGAGTGTGCCGGCGCTGCCCCAGCCCGAATGCACGCCGCCGCGGCTCATGCTCCCGGAAAAAATCTGAATGACGTTCTGACCAAGGCTGGCGATTTGGGCCTCGACCAAAGCTTTGGCGCCGTTGCCGATGCTGACCATGGCGATGACGGCCCCAACACCAATGATGATGCCCAGCATCGTCAGGACAGTGCGCAATTTGTTGCGCTTGAGCGCGCGCCCGGCGATTTTTAATATGGCTAAGATTCTCATGGAGCCAATTGCACTGAGCGTTGTTCTTCCTGCAAGCGGTGCATTTCTTCGTCCGCCAGTAGTCGGCGCGCCACCGGCGTATCCCCCACGACGCGGCCATCTCGCATAACAATATTCCGGCGCGTGTATTGTGCAATGTCGAGTTCATGGGTGACCATGATTATTGTGATCCCTTCATTATTAAGTTTTTGAAAAAGGCCCATGATTTCGACGCTGGTCTGGGTATCAAGATTGCCGGTGGGTTCGTCGGCCAGCAGCACGGCGGGATCGTTCGCGAGCGCCCGGGCAATCGCCACGCGTTGCTGTTGCCCGCCGGAAAGCTGGTTTGGGTGATGGCCCGCGCGATCGGTCAAGCCGACCAGGCCGAGCACCTGGCGCGCGCGGTCATGCGCATTGCGACTGCCCTTCTTTTTGCCGGTGTATAGGAGAGGCAATTCAACGTTTTCCAGCGCCGAAGTGCGCGAGAGCAAATTAAAACCTTGAAAGATAAAGCCGATTTTCGTGTTGCGGATTTCGGCGAGTTCATTCCGGCTCAACTTGCTCACATCCAGGTCATCCAGCAAATAACGTCCCTCGGTCGGGCGATCGAGGCAGCCTAGAATATTCATCAAGGTCGATTTGCCGGAGCCGCTGGCGCCCATGATGGCGACGAATTCTCCTTTTTGAATTTGCAAGCTTACGCCCCGCACGGCATGTACAGAGACCTCGCCTGTCTGGTAGGTCTTATGCACATTGTCCAATGCGATTACCGCGCTCATGATTTAGAAACGTCGCGGTCCTCCAAATGGATTTGATGCGCCGCTGGCGGGCAGGGGACCGCTCATGATTTGTCCGACTACCACCGTCTCGCCTTCTTTTACCCCATCAATCACTTCACTCGAAGTACCGTCGCTGATGCCGATTTTGACCTGCCTCGGTTCCAGTTTTGGTGCTTCCCCTTCTACACCACCGACCATTACATAAACAGTCCGCGTTGGGGAGCGATCGCCTCTGCTGCGCCGCGCCATGCCGGGCGCGCCGCCACCTGGCCCACCGCCGCCCGGTCCGCGCCGGCCGCCTTCACCCCAGTTTCGCGCACCACCACCTGGGCCAGGCCCGCCTCCAGAGGGTGCCGCGCCATCAGAACCGCCCGGCCGTCCTTCACCGCGCATGCCTGCGCCAGCAGCAGGGCTGGGCGCGCTCGCGCCACTCTGGGCATTGGCCATTTGCTTCGGACCGCTCTTCGTCTCGGGCTCGGGAGGTTTAAAACGAAACGCAGCATTGGGCACCTTTAGAACATTCTCGCGTTCCGCGATGACGATCGAAACATTCGCGGTCATGCCGGGTTTCAATTTCTGGTCCGGATTGTCCACGGAAACGACGGTATCGTAACTGACCACGTTCTGGTTGGTAATGGGAGCATTGCGAATTTGAATCACCGTTCCGTGGAAGGTGCGGTTTGGAAATGCGTCCACTGTGAAATCCACGGATTGGTTGGTTTCCACGCCGCCCACATCCGCCTCGGACACCATCGCGTCGATCTGCATTTTGCTCAAGTCATTAGCGATCGTAAAAAGGACGGGTGCGGAAAGGCTTGCGGCCACTGTTTGGCCGACATCGACATGCCGCGAGATTACGATGCCATTGGTGGGCGCAGCAATGGTGCAGCGCGCTAAATCCACCTGGGCGCGTTCCAGGGTCGCCTGCTTGATCGTGATTTGCGCTTCGGCCTGGTGCAGGTCCGCAATGGACTTATCGAAATCAGACGACGAGATGAGATTCCCCGCCTTCAATTCCTCAGCGCGTTTGGCCTCGACCCGGGTCAGCTCCTGGGCTGCTTTCGCGTTGGCCAGGTCGCCTTCAGCCTGGTGCACCGCCGACAGATAGGTGGCCGGGTCCAGGCGCGCAATCACCATTCCCTGGGTGACAATGGTATTAAAATCGGCATACAAGTTCTGAATGATGCCCGAGATCTGGCTGCCCACTTCGACGCTGAGAACAGGATTAAGCTGGCCACTGGCAGTGACGGACTGCGTGACGTTTCCGCGTGTGACTTCGGCGGTGCGGTACTCGGGTTTTTTATTGTGCGAGGCTTCCCAATAGCGCCAGCCAAACCACCCGCCTGCACCAAGCAGGATTAGGACTACGAGCCAAATGAGCCAACTTCTGCCGCGCTTTTCTTCCATAGATTACGCGGGGAATTTAGCAGCTCACAGGCAAATGACCAGCCCAAGTACATCGCTTCGATTCATATCCGTGCTGTGAAGGTTTAGTTGAGTTGTTTTGTGCTCTTTAATTGCCGAGCGATCAGCCTTCAACTACTCTTTGGAGGATCACTTATGAACCGCGTTATCTCATTCATTGGACTGTTCCTGGCACTGCCTGCTTTTTCCGCTGAACTCGCCAGGCCCGCGCGCCCGAACATTCTGTTCATCATGACAGATGATCACGCGGCGCATGCCATGAGTTGCTACGGGAGTGCGGTAAA
>DASWRJ010000427.1:0-8001 GCA_036403255.1 Verrucomicrobiia bacterium | reverse complement strand
GCTCCGTCGTCAGGCGGCCATTCACAGAATAGACGGTCTTTATTCCGTTCACATCTTTGAATCGAAAATTTGTTTGCGGCATGTCCACCAGCATCGATGTTCGATAATTCGCGACATAAACATCGAGGAAGCCGTCGCCATCCACATCTGCCACGGCGAGTGATGTGCCGCCTTTGCCCAGGTTCAATTTTGCCAAAAGAGTAAAGTGCCCATTTCCATCATTCAGGAAAATGTGCGTGCCGCCACCGGTCGAATTCACAATCAAGTCGAGATCGCCGTCACCATCCAAATCCGCAAAAGCCGCGCCGGTGCAGTCCAGGCCAGCGCAAGCCACACCCGCTTCGACAGTGATGTCGGCAAATTTCCAATTACCCAGATTCCGGTAGAGCACGTTGTGATTATCCAGCCCACAAAAATAAAGATCGCAGAAGCCGTCACCATCCACATCACCTGCAGCGACGCCCGATCCACTTAAAAGCACCGATTCCTTAAGCTGGCGATTGAGCGACAATGAATTTGTAAAGCGAATGCCCGTTGCAGAGGCGTCCAGCAGTTTGAACCCGGCTTTGCCGGAGCTTGGAACTTCCAGGGCCCGACTCCGAAACCCCTGGCCTTGCTCCCAACCCGCCGCCGACAAACCCGGGGTATTGAAGAGCAATAGGCCGATAGAGAATATGCAGCGAAGGGTCCTTCGCGACTGTACATGCAAGGTCAACAGAGAACCGTTGCATTTAGCATGGAGATTCAAGCCGCTCATCTGATGAGTTTTACCTCGCCGCTGGTGTTCACAGAAATCTCCTTTGCGCCCGCCGGGATTTTGCCCGTGACCGATTTCCCGCCTGGCCAAAGAACGGATATGCCACTGGGTGCACGGCTGCTGCTCAGCACCTGAACCGCGCTATCCTGAGACCAATAACCGGCGCCAGCATGAATCTCCCGAGCTGGTCCAGGTTTCCCGTCGCTTTCCAGGCGGAGAACGGCTCCCACACCGGATTGATTCCCGGCTGGCCCTTGCAGGCGCACTCGTAAGCCGGGTTTCGCTCCATCGTTGTGGTAGAGCTTTGTCTCGGCGCCATTTTGCGTAACTACCAAATCCACGCGGCCATCAGAATCATAGTCAGCCGCCGCGCAACCACGCTGTTCGCCATAAACTTTTATACCGCTGCTCTGGCCAGGCATCGCGCGGAAATTTCCTTTGCCATCACCCGCAAGCATTAAGCCGCGGCCCGCGTCATATCGGGCCGTGTCGCCGTCCACCGCAAAGAAGTTCTGGCTCAAAAAAATGTCTTCGCTGCCGTCCCCATCAAAATCGGCTACGCAAATCCCAAAAGCGGGTGAGAATTGCGCCTCAACCGGCAGCGCTCGCGCTTCATAATGATCGCCGCGATTCAGGAAAACGGTGCTTTCCAGCCATGTAACTTGCAGCTTTTTCGCCGTGCTCATTTTCTCTGCGAGAATGTCGGAAATGCCACTCACGCCATAAGCGCCGAAAGTTGCGAATCGTTCCGCCACCCAGGGCATCGATTTCGCCGTCGTGAAACTGCTCCATGGCACAAGCTTCTTCAGACCGTCATCGTAATAGCCTTCCAGACAATCCACAGTGCCGTTGCCTTTCCAGTCGCCGTACACGATCTGCAGCGGCTGCTGACGATGATTTTGATACTTAGTGTTCCTTCCCCAATTGCTGGCCACAATATCGAGCCGCCCATCGCCATCGAAATCGCCTACCGCAACTCCGTTCCACCAACCTGAGTATTGATCGAGCCCAAGCTCACGCGTCAATTCGCGCCATTTTCCTTCTTTGCGGCCAAACACGCGCACTGGACCCCAATCGCACGCCAGGATCAATTCCGGAAACCCGTCACCGTTCAGATCGCTAAACACCGCACTGCTCACCATGCCCGCGTGGACTAATTGCTTAATGCCATCGCGGTCCAATTCGAACTTGCCCCCCGCACCGCGAAACAGCAGCGAGAATGCCTCGTCTGGATATTTTCCAGGCAGCGCGCGTCCGCCCACAAACAGATCGAGCACACCATCGCCGTCATAATCGCCGAGCGCCAGCGGGCCAGTGCTGCATTCCCACGGTGGCAAATTCTCCTCAACCTTCTGCTGCGTGAGATTGAATTCCGGCGCGCAACTTCCGCGCGGGTCACCGTCTTCATAATTTGAAGAACCGGCCAGCAGCGTTCTTTCGCCATTAGGCTTTACGAAACCGAGGATCGTGGTTTGATCGCGGCCCACAGATTGATTAAAGGGCGGCTTTTCCAACCGTTCGAATGCGCCCTGGCCGGTGTTGCGATAAATCGCAATCGCGCCGCCCACACCGCTGCCAATGATTAAATCGTCCTTCCCATCCCCATCGATGTCGAACCAACTCACACCGGGGCCAAGCTGGCTCAATCGGCGCGGCAACAGGGGCTGACGCTCGAAGTCATCGAATTGATCCTCGGTATGTGTATGATTTAGAAGCTGGCTCACCTCTGTGAAGAGGGGCTTTTCTGCGCGTTTTTGCTTCGGAACCTGCGGCTTTGCTCCTGCTTCATCAACTTCATACAACCGATTCGCCCGCACGTCTCTGACCACGCTGACCGTGCCGTTCCGCCAGGTTACTTCAATAGTCATTCCGCCGTTCGAAGTTCCCGCAGCAAAAGTGCGCATCGTATCGTCACAAGATAAATAACGTCCGCCGCAAATCATTTCCTGGCTTTGGGTAACTGGTCCGCCCAGCAATTTGATTTTAGCACCAATCCCCCTCGTATTCGGCGCTTTTCCATTGAGGCGCACAGCCACGCGCGGCGCAATCGTTTCATTCCGATAAATGCCTGCGCCATCATTCAAATGATTCACAATTACATCAAGATCGCCGTCGCCATCCAAATCCGCCAGACACATCCCCTGGGAAATTCCCGCGTAGTCGAAGCCCCATTCGTGTGCTTTATCTTCGAAGGTCAGGTCGCCGCGATTCCGAAAGCTTTGGTTGGAATTGGTGAGCACCGGATAAAATTTCTTCTTCAGCGCGCGATGCTCAGCATCCGTCAGGCGGCTTTGCCTGCGAATCGAGAGGATTTGATTCACGGCGTCGGCGTTCAGTGAATCCCGATGATGGCCGGTGGTGACGAGCACATCTTCGTAGCCATCCAGGTCAATATCCAGAAACACCGGCATCCAGGACCACTCGGTCGCATTCAATCCGCTCAACTGACCAATCTCGGCGTAAGTGCCGTCCCCGCGATTTAAGAAAAGGGTATTTTTTTTGTATTGAGGACGATTATCAATTTTGCCGACCGTCAGGAATTGGGGCGAAACACCGACTGTCTGTGTTTTGCGATGCAGATGATCGCGGCTGAGCATATCCACCACAAAAAAATCGTCGTAGCCGTCGCGATTGATATCGGCAAAATCCACTCCCATGGAAAAGCGGCTCGTGTTGCGAACCGCCAGATTCGACATCGCGCGAAAATGTCCGCGACCATCGTTCATCCAGATGCGGTCGGGTGGAAATAGATCGTTGCACACATATATGTCTGGTGCGCCATCGCCGTTCATGTCGCGGAACATCGCAGACAAACCGAAATCCAGCGGCGCTTGCGTGAGTGGTTTGCCCTGGTCATCGAGAAACGTTCCATCGGTCCACGAAAGCTGCTGGAATTTTCCGTGCCCATCGTTGAGGTAAAGAATATCCGGCTCGCCGAGTTCGCGCACGACGCGCTCGGCATCCACGAAATAGCGATTCGTCAATTCAGGCGAACTCAAGGGCACGCCATCAATCGCAGTGAGCACCACCTTGCCATTAACCATCTTCGACTCGAACTTTGCGTTTGGCCGGTCCTCGATTTTCGTCGTGGCGTAGTTGGCTACATACAGATCCAGCGTGCCGTTGCCATCAATGTCCGCCAGTGCCATCGACGTGCTGCCAAACCGCCGCAGCAATCCTGATGAAGCGGCTTCGGCGAAATGCCCTTTGCCGTCATTCAAGAATAGCCGCGTGCCGCCGCCGAGCGAATTCACCAGCAGATCGAGATCGCCGTCTCCATCCACGTCGGCGAAAACAGCCCCGGTCGAATCCTGCCCCTGACAAGCCACGCCGGCTGAGGCGGTGATGTCTTCGAACTTCCAGTTGCCCAGATTGCGGTAGAGCGCGTTTCCCTTCTCCAGACCGCAGAAGTAGAGGTCGCATAAGCCATCACCATCCACATCACCTGCGGCAACTCCAGCACCACTGGTGCGCAATGAATTCTCCAGCCCTTTTTCGTCCGACAGAAAGTTGGTGAACAAAATGCCGGTTTCTGATGCGGCCAGACGTTGCAGATAAGTTCGCCCCTGGGCGGGCAGGGCGAGTTCGCGGCTGCGGAACCCATCCCCTTGCTGCCATTCAGCGGCAGCCACGGCGCTTGCCGCGCTAGCGAGGCCGAGGAAAATCGCGAATCTTAAGCACAGAGATACTCGACGGCAGGCAGAAGCTAAATTGCGGCAAACAGACGGTAATCGCGTGAATGGGATCATGGCCGGTTCGAGCCCGGGCGCGGACGACATGTGCTCGATGTTTCTCTTTCGACCGGCATGGAATGAGAACCATATTCTTTGTTTAATCAAATTTTGCAAGCCGTTATTAACGTAAGGAATTGCTGGGGCCATATTTAGCATTGCGCTCCAAACCTCGATTGGGTTTTTGCGTTTGGTATTTATTTTCCCAGGCCAGTTCGACTACCACTCCAGCGTTCTTGCACGCTCAGCAGTAATTTTTGGATCAGTAAAATTATTTTTGAACAAATGCCAGGGGTGCTCGTCCATTACTTTGCGGTACAAAGTGAAGGCTCACGCCGACACATATTGCAAAATAATTATGCAGGCTATCTCCACTTATCCTGTGTCCATAGGCCATTTCCTGCGCGCGGATGCGAATACCATCCACGGCTGGATTATGGCCCGGCGATTGCAAATGACCTGGTTCTGTGTCGTGGCCATCATAGTCGGTGCCGGAGGTTACGGTGCGGTGCTGGGCGCTTGGCGCGAGCCGCTCCAAGCCCTCTATACTGGCATCAAGCTGCCGCTCGTTATCCTTCTTACCACCTGCGGTAACGGGTTACTTAATGGTATCCTGGCTCCGTTGCTCGGGTTGAATGTTTCTTTTAGGCAATCATTCGCGATTGTCCTCATGACCTTCGCCATTGCCGCGCTGATCTTGGGAGCGCTCAGTCCGGTCGCGCTATTCCTGGTCTGGAACACACCCGCGCTGACTGCCTCTACTCGTCCGGCCTCAGCGGAATACCAGATTTTGCAATTGAGCCTCGCTGTTTTTATCGCCTATGCCGGAATCATGGGCAACCTGCACATCATGCCTCTGTTGCGCGAATACACAGGCAGCGTACGTGTAGCGCGTCGAGTCTTGCTCGCCTGGTTGGCTGGAAACCTCCTGCTTGGCAGCAAAATTTGCTGGGTCTTGCGGCCATTCATCTGGGATCCAGTCCGTCCAGTCGAATTTATTGGACCGGAATATTTTTGCGGCAGCTTCTTCGAAACCGTCTTCCAGGCCGCGTGGCATTTGATTTTTAGATGAAGCGAAGCTTCTCAACCTAAGGTGGGATTGTAATGGTCCAGCCGCTCGCTGATTTGCTAAGCCCTCGGGGTCCGCTCACTTGCCTCCCTGCGCCAGCAATGGGAACTTTGGGTATGAAGATTTTGGTGATCGATGTGGGCGGGTCGAAAGTGAAGTTCAAGCTTTGGGGAACTCGCCGCAAAGCCGGCTTTGAATCCGGCAAGCAAATGACCCCGCAACGCATGGCAAAGCTGGTCTCTGGCATGACTAAAGATTGGTCGTACGATGCGATCTCCATCGGTTTTCCCGGCCCGGTCATTCATGGGCGGCCAGCGGTCGATCCGCAGAATCTCGGCAAGGGCTGGACCAGGTTCAACTTTGAAAAATATTTTCGCAAGCCCGTGAAAGTCATAAATGACGCCGCCATGCAGGCGCTGGGCAGTTATAGGGGAGGCCGCATGCTCTTCGTGGGACTCGGGACAGGGCTGGGGTCTGCACTCATTCTCGATGAGGTGATTGTCCCACTCGAGCTTGGCGAACTCGTTTATTCGAAGAACCAAACCGTGGCTGATGTTCTCGGGAGGAATGCTTTGGAGAAAAACGGCCTAAAACGCTGGTCCAAGGCGGTGCACCGGATTATTCGCAGATTCGCGGCTGCTTTCCTGACGGAGTCGCTCGTCATCGGCGGCGGCAACGCCAAATACCTGAAGCGCCTGCCGCGTAGCGCCCGCCGTGGCTCGAATTCAAAAGCGTTTGCCGGTGGCGCGCGCATGTGGCACACGGGCGAAATTTATGCGCGGCCCAGGAAACACACTTGGGTCATAACATAACCCCTTGCTGCCGCCAGGCGGCAGGTGGTGCGCCTTCGAGGCCGTCCGCGATTAAGCGATCGATTAACTCGATCACGCCCAAGCCATGGGGCGCGCTGGTGACCAGGTCGGCTTCCTTCTTCAATGCGGGCACGGCGTTGCTTACTGCCACTCCAAATCCGGAGAACGTGAGAAACGCATGATCGTTCTCGGCATCGCCAACTGCAACTGTCTTCTCCCGCACGCTACTTGTTTGCCGCAGCGCCGCCTTCAGGCCCGTTGCTTTATTAACGCCCGTGGGGAGAACCATTACCGAACCTTTGTTAAATATGATTTCCAGCTCGAGTCCGAGTTTCTTGATGACATCGAGGACGGTGGCTTCATGCGGCTCGTAGGTGGCAACAATTACGTGACCCACGGAAAGAGGCGCAACTTTCCTGTTCCGCAGCTCCTGAATGAATTGTTCCGTTGGTGGTCCATGCAAAAGTTTGATCTCGCCGTTCGCTGGATAATAAAGCAGTGCCCCATTTTCGGCCACGACCACATCAAACAAATCGAGCCGCGAAAAAATGTTCTTCAGGTCCTCAATCTCGCGGCCAGTGACCATGAAGGCCCGCCGCCCTGAACGCCGCAGACGCTCCAGTGCCGAAATTGTTTCCGGTGCCACACTTCCGTGATGGGCGAGAGTGCCGTCGTAGTCCGTTGCCAATACTTCAAAGCGCATAGGAGGGATTTGCCTCTTGCGACTATTTTATCGTGACTTGCCGGATTAATCAAACGATGTGGAGGCAACGATGTCATTCAATTGGCCAGCACGTAGAGTCCACTTATTTCTGAGCTAAAGTTGCAATGGCGCGGAATTTGGTTTTGCAGCTTGAGCTTTCAGTCTGCTCATCCGCATGGCGGCAGTCTCTGCGGAGATTCAGAGCCCCTCAGTTCGCGGAATTTACGCCAGCGTTTGGTTCTTGAAAAAAGCATCTAGTTTAGATACTCTCCTCCACATCACCAAAAAACCGTCGCCCGAAGTGAACTCCGTCTTTCAGAGCCGAATTCGCACTCTCCAGGCACTCTCCATCCTTGTGTGGCTTTGCGGCGCTGGTGTGCTGGTGGCCAGCGGAGTATCCGTCGATCCGTCGCATCGTTATTTTCAAGATGCTAGCGGGAAACCTGTCTTTTTAATTGGCTACTATGGATGGGCCGCCGTGCCGGATGGTTCCTTCATCGATCATCCCTCCCGTTATTCCACGATGATCACAAAGGGTGCGCCTTATAAGGTGAATTACATTCGCATCAGCCTCTGTGTGAATCGCTTTACCTCCGCCACCTCGCCCCAAAGCTGGAACAATCAACCAACTTCCGTGCCGTTTGCCTACGTGAATGGCAAAGCCAATCTCGATCAATGGGACTCCACATTTTGGAGCGGCCTGCAGACCCAATGCGCTTTGGCGCAGCAAAACGGCGTGATCGTTATGATCTCGTTTTTTGATGGCGTCGAGATGCGCAGCAACGGCGGCGCGGCTTATGGATACGCGAATTCATTTTGGAATCCCGCCAACCAAACGGCTGCTTTCTATCCTGACCCCGATTTCAACCGCAATAGCCAGATCGATGACTCGGGCGAGTTCTACCAGACGAGCAATTTCAACAGCAACA
>DASWRJ010000426.1:0-4086 GCA_036403255.1 Verrucomicrobiia bacterium | reverse complement strand
GAAGTACTTTTTCACCTCGGGCATCCAGACCGCCAATGGCGAAGGAATGTCCAACACGAGTGTGAAAGACATGATTGCCGATATTTTCAAAAAAGAAGAGCCGGCCAAACCCCTTTCGGATCAGGAAGTGGTGAAGATGCTCGGCGATAAAGGAATCGTAATTGCGCGGCGCACGGTCGCGAAATATCGTTCGGAGTTGAACATTCTGCCGTCGAATCTGCGGAAGGTATATTGATTATTTGCTGAGGCCGCGCTCGCTGGCGCGGGCAAATTGAAGCAGGTGAGCAATTTCAGGGAGCTTCGGCAATTCACTTTCAATGCGCAGGAGCGCGTTCGTCACGGTCAGGCCTTCGCGAAATAAAATCTTGTAAGCACTCTTGAGCGCTATTTGCGCTTCGGCGGACACGCCATTCCGTTCCAGACCGATCTTATTGACCGTGCGCGTGCGGGCAGGATTGCCATCGGCCATCATGAAGGGAGGGACATCCTGTACTACTTTCGAGCAGCCGCCAATGATGGACATTTTGCCGATGCGGCAGAATTGATGGACGGCAGCCAAACCGCCGACGACGGCGTTATCCTCGACCATGACGTGGCCCGCCAGGGTGGCAACATTGGACATGATGATTCTGTTTCCGAGCACAACATTATGCGCCACATGGCAGTAGGCGAGGATGTGGTTGTGGTTGCCAATGAGAGTGGCTTCGCCATCCGAAGTGGCACTATTAATCGTGACGTTTTCGCGGATGGTGTTGTGATCGCCAATGATTGTGCGGGTAAGGCCGCCTTTCCATTTGAGGTCCTGCGTTTTCAGGCCGATGCTGGCGAAGGAAAAGATTTCGTTTCGTTGACCCAGGGTGGTGTGGCCATCAATGACAACATGGGAATGGAGGTGGCAGTTGGCGCCGAGGGTGACATGTTCACCAATGACACAAAAGGGGCCGATGACACAACCGTCACCAATCCGGGCAGCGGGATGAACGACAGCGCTGGGATGAAGTTGAAAAGGCATCATGTTGCGGTCGAATCCACGAGCATGAAAGTAACCTCGGCCTCGCTGACGGGCTCGGAGTTGACGCTGCAGACGCCTTTGGCTTTGCCGATTTTACCGCGCGCCTTTGTTAATTCCACATCGATGACGAGCGTATCGCCGGGACGGACGGGCTTGCGCCATTTCACACTTTCGGCGGCCATGAAGTAGGCGATTTTGCCGAGGTTCTCGGCCTGGCGCAGCATGAGGATGCCCGCGACCTGGGCAATGGCTTCGAGCTGAAGCACGCCAGGCATGATGGGATGATTCGGAAAATGGCCCTGGAAGTAGGGTTCGTTGATGCTGATGTTTTTAAGAGCGCTAATTTTGTTGCCGTCGATGTTGATGACTTTATCCACCATCAGAAAGGGATGCCGGTGCGGGAGGATTTTCATCACTTGGATGATGTCAAGCGAGCCTCCCTCTTGCACGACGTGAAGCAATTCTTTTACGGAATCGCCTTGCGGGACCGGTTTTTTGGTTTCCTTTTCCGGAGCCGGCGCAGCGGGAGGCGGAGCAAATGTGTGCATGGCAACGAGCGGTTTTCGAATCTGTTGCTGAATTAAGCGGGCGAGATCGCAATTCAAACTGTGGCTGGGACAAACGGCCACGATATGGCCTTGCAAAGGGCGGCCGACGAGCGAGAGATCACCAAGAATATCCAGGATTTTGTGGCGTACGAATTCTTCGGGATAGCGCAAGGGTTCAGTAGTGAGGACGGCGTCATCGCGGATAACCACTGCATTTTCGAGGCTGCCGCCGCGGATGAGGCCATTCTTGATTAAGTATTCGATCTCCTCGAAAAAACAGAATGTGCGGGCATGGGCGATGTCGTGTTTCCAGGTTTCAGGGGAGAGTTCGATGCTGAAAAACTGACTAAAGCGTCCGGTCTTATCCGAACTGGTGCAGGAGACTTTGAACCTTTCATGAGGGAAAATGGAAATGAGCGAGCTGGGTGTCTGCAGTTCGAGCGGCTCAGTGATGCGATACGGTTCGCGTCTTTCGGGTTGGGCGGAGATCCCGGCCGATTCAATGAGTTTGCAGTATTCGCGCGCGCTGCCGTCACCGATGGGAGGTTCGTTCGCATCGAGCTCGATAATGGCATTGTCAATTTCGAAGCCGCTGAAGGTGGCAAGGACGTGCTCGACGGTTTGGATGCGGGCATTGCCTTTACCGAGGGTGGTCGAACGATTGGTCTGAGTAACAAAATCCACGCGAGCTTCAATTTCGGGTTTGCCCTCGAGGTCAATGCGCCGAAAACGCAAACCTGTATTAGGCGGAGCTGGGAGAAAGGACATCGTTACCCGGTTGCCGCTGTGCAGTCCTACACCGGAGTAAGTTGCACTTTGCTTCAAGGTCTGCTGCTGCGTTGACACTGGCAAATTAAACCCGCAGCAGGGGGCTGTGGCAAGCGCAAGTGAGAGGAGGCGTTGGAATATTCACGGAGCGAAATTGGAGATTTCAGATTTTGCTCACGATAGCCCCCGCTGGAGTGCATTGTTTGCTGGTTGCCTGCGGATTTGGAGTGTTGGTGATTTACAAAAGATTTCCTTTAATTAAGGCTGAAATTAGATAATTTACGACAAATGGCGTTTTCAAAATTAGGGTTGTCGCCGGAAGTGCTCGAGGGCGTTCACGCGATGGGTTACATTGAGCCTACTCCGATCCAACTGCGGGCGATTCCGCTTCTCCTTGGAGGACGCGACGTGATTGGCAGCGCACAAACTGGCACGGGCAAGACCGCCGCGTTTGCATTGCCGATCCTGACAAAGCTGCAACGCGGCACGAACACAACGCGGGCACTCATCCTGGAACCCACGCGCGAACTGGCTGCGCAAGTGGAGACGGCTTTTCGTGATTTGGCGCGGTTTACGACAGTAAAAGTGGCGGTGGTATTTGGGGGCGTAGGCTATGGCCGGCAGCGAGAGGCGCTTAAAGCAGGCGTGGATGTGCTGGTGGCGACGCCTGGGCGTTTGCTGGATCACATTCAACAAGGCATGTGCCGGTTGGATTCAGTGCAACATCTGATTTTGGATGAGGCGGACCGGATGCTGGATATGGGATTTCTGCCCGATGTGCGCAAGATCATTCAGCGCATCCCGGCACATCGCCAAACCTGTTTGTTTTCGGCGACCATTCCGCCCGAGATCGAATCGCTCATCAAATGGACGATGCGCAACCCGGAAACGGTGGAAGTGGGGGTAAGGCGTTCTCCAGCGGAAACGGTAAAGCACGTGATTTATCCGGTATCCGACGATCAAAAATCGGATCTACTGCGAGCGTTACTGGATGCAGTGAATTACGACTCAGTCATTGTATTCTGCCGCACAAAAAATCGCGCGGACAGAGTAGGCCACATGTTGCGGAAGAACAATCATGCGGCGGCGATTTTGCATTCGAACCGGACGCAGAGGGAGCGCGAACAAGCATTAAAAGGATTCCGCGAGGGACGTTATGAAGTGCTGGTGGCAACGGACATTGCCGCGCGCGGGCTGGATATTGCAGATGTCAGTCATGTCATCAACTACGATGTGCCGCAGCATCCTGAAGACTATGTACATCGCATTGGACGGACTGGTCGAGCGCAAGCCACTGGCGATGCGTTTACATTGATGGTGGCAGAAGATGCGAAGCACGTAGCAGCGATTGAGCGATTTATCTCGCAAAAAATTGCGCGTATAAAGCTGGAGAATTTTAATTATAAATACACCGCGCTGTTTGACGAGGCTGGAGACAAACGGTCGGCTTATGAGAAACGGGTCCGCGGGGTACGTTTGAGCGGAGGCTATTATTTCGGGCCGGCCAAGCGGCGGAAGCGGTAAACGCGAATGTTCCAAAGTAGGCTTACCTGACAAAAAAATGGAGCCGCCAAATGACGACGCTCCATTTTTTATTCCACGTCTGAGTAACTTAGCGTGAAGCCTTTTCAGGCATTTCCCCTTCGGCGGCCTCGATATTAATGTTCTTGGCCAAGAGATTCAGGCGTTCATCCATGGTCTTTTCTTCCTGCAAAGTTTGTTGCAATGCAGCGGCATCTTCCTGGAAACCGAGCAGCC
>DASWRJ010000425.1:0-6116 GCA_036403255.1 Verrucomicrobiia bacterium | reverse complement strand
GACTGCACCTCCTTGCTTGTTTGTCCCGGTGCTTTCGCCTTTAATATAGCTCGTCAGCGGCCGTAAGATGCTCTTTTCACGATCTGCTGACGTCATGAACAAAGATAGGCCACAGTTTTTATTCGTCTGGTTGCTCATGCTCTCATCGCTTGTGGCGGTATTAACTGGCGAAGCAGCGGGTGCCAGCGTGAGCCCCGAATATTTCAAAAAATCTGTCCGCCCTCTGCTCAATGAATATTGCACAAAGTGCCATTCCGCTGAGAAACACAAGGGCGATCTTGATTTAGAGCAATTCTCTTCGCTCAGCGATGCCAGAAAGCATCCCAAAATTTGGCAAAGCGTTGTCGAGCAGCTTTCGTCTGGCGAGATGCCGCCCAAAGAAAAGCCCAAACCCACTTCAGAGCAGCGCGAGCAATTGCTGGCTTGGGTAAATTCTTTGCTGGATGAAATTGCCATCGCGCAAGCTGGCGATCCCGGTCCAGTCGTCTTGCGGCGCCTTTCCAATGCCGAATACACTTATACAATTCGCGACATAACGGGCGTGCAGGCACTCGATCCAGTGCGCGAATTTCCGGTGGATGGCGCGGCTGGCGAAGGATTCATGAACGTGGGGAATTCGCTGGTCATGTCTCCATCGCTCCTTTCCAAGTATTTGGACGCAGGAAAGGAAATAGCCAGCCATGCGGTGTTGCTGCCGGATGGAATTCGTTTCTCGCCCAAGAACACCCGCCGCGATTGGACGGAAGAAATCCTCGCCGAGATTCGGCAGTTTTATCGCGGCTTCACTGATCCTCGCGGGGGCGATAAAGTCAACTTGCAGGGAATAGTGTTTGAAACGAATGAAGGTGGTCGTCTCCCGCTTGAAAAATATCTGCACGCTACACTGGAGCTGCGCGATGGACTGAACTCGGGAAAGACCGCCGAAAGCATAGCTCACGAGCGTGGGTTAAGCCCCAAATACCTGCGCACCCTGTATGCAGTGCTCACCTCGGCGGAACCTTCGCTCTTGATCGAGCCCATCCGCGCTCGCTGGCGAGCGACCAAACAGAGTGACGCCGCCACGCTCGTTCCGGAAATTGCGCAATGGCAAAAGGCGCTCTGGAAATTCAGCAGTGTGGGCCATATTGGCAAAGTCGGCGGCCCCAAAGCCTGGATGGAGCCGGTCAGCCCCGTCGCCGCAAAACAGGAATTGAGGTTGAAAATTCCAGTTTCAGCAGATGCGAAAGAGGTCACGCTTTACTTGGTGGCCAGCGATGCGGGTGATGGCAATGAACATGACTTTGTTGTTTGGCAACGCCCGCGATTGGTTGCGCCAGGACGCCCGGACTTGCTGCTGCGGGATATTCGAGAAATCGCCCGCGATTTAAACGAGCGTCGCGAGAGCATTTTTTCCAATACCGCAAAACTGCTGGCCGCAGCCGCCGAAGCTGGGGCGGGAGCGGGCAAAACCGATTTGGAAGCCCTCGCGCTCAACCACCATGTCGAACTGGATGCGTTGAGAGCATGGCTCGATTACCTTGGTATCGGTCCCTCAGAATCTGTAAAGATAGATTCTTATTTTACAAATACAGTTAAGAGCGCATCGAATTACGATTTCATTAAAGGCTGGCACAACGCGGAATTGCCTAACCTTCTGGCCAATTCCTCGGACCAGCACGTGCGCATTCCGGGGAACATGAAACCACACAGCATTGCTGTGCATCCGAATCCCAAACTGCAAGCTGTGGTGGGCTGGCGCTCTCCGGTCACGGACACTTTCCGCGTGGACGCTTTTGTGCAGCATGCGCATCCCGAGTGCGGCAATGGCATTACATGGTCTTTGGAACTGCGCCATGGCACAACGCGCAAGCGCCTGGCCAGCGGTGTAGCGCAAGGCGCAAAAGAAATAAAAGTGCCGGCCATCGAGTCGGTGGCGTTAAAGGAAGGTGACCTCATTTCCATGTTGATCGGTCCGCGAGACGGCAATCATTCTTGCGATTTGACCTGCATTGACCTGACTCTGACGAGCCGTAGCCAAGGAGGCCGCGTCTGGAATTTGGCGCAGGATGTGTCACCCGATGTGCTCGCAGGCAACCCGCACGCTGACAGATTCGGTAACGCGGGCGTGTGGCATTTCTACACCGAACCAGATAAGGGTGGCAGTGAGAATGGTCCTGTCATTCCTGCTGGTTCACTTCTGGCCAAATGGGAGGCCAGCACCAATTCGGAAGAAAAACAAAGCATTGCCGACCAGATACAAAACCTCCTCACGTCAAAGCGTCCGACAGCCAAAGACAGTCCGGATGCCAAGTTATATCAGCAGCTTACTGCAATAAATGGGCCGCTTTTCCGAGGCTTGCTGCAACGCAACAACTCCAAGCTACAGAAGTTGCCCGCGAGTGCAGTTGCTGAAAAATCTACAGGTCCTGCATGGAGCCTCAATCCCGCGCTCTTCGGCAAACATCCTGATGGCCGTTCGATTGAATCGGCGAGCCTGTGTGTCCATGCGCCGGCCGTATACGAAATTCGGCTTCCGGCTGATTTGGTCGCGGGCTGCGAATTTGTCACCACGGGAGTCCTGGAAAAAGAGAGTGGTGCTGAAGGTAGTGTGCAACTTTTGCTGCTCACCAATAAACCCAGTGCTAATTTTCGACTGCTCGCCAGCTCGGCCACAGTGCAAAACGACAAGGGCACCTGGACCGATCCTGATAAGCCCGTCAGTTACGCCGCGCCAATTGTGGTGAATGAGGGAAGCGCCGCGCGGCAGCGCGTGGAGGCTGCGTTTAATAAGTTTCGCGACATTTTTCCGGCCGCCCTTTGTTACACCAAAATCGTGCCTGTGGATGAAGTCGTGACGCTCACATTGTTTTATCGTGAGGACCATCAGCTCGAGCGCCTGATGCTTGACGACGGCCAAACCGCGAAGCTGAATCGTTTGTGGGACGAGTTGCATTTCGTCAGCCAGGACGCGCTTACCCTAGTCGATGCATTTGAACAGCTCTGGCAATTTGCGACGCAGGATGCGGATCCAAAAGTTTTCGAGCCCTTGCGCGAGCCGATCAAGCAGCGCGCCGCCGCTTTTCGAACGCTGTTGACGAATTCGCAGCCGCGGCAGGTCGAGAGCGTTTTGGATTTTGCTGACCTGGCCTATCGGCACCCGCTGACGAAATCAGAAAAGAACGAGCTGCGCGCACTCTACCAGGGGCTGCGCGCGCAAGAGTTGCCTCACGATGAGGCAATCCGCATGACGCTGGCCCGGGTGCTGGTCGCACCGGCATTTTTGTATCATGCGGAACAGCCTGGTTCCGGGGCCCAGGCATCGCGAGTCAGTGATTTTGAATTGGCAAACCGGTTAAGTTACTTCCTTTGGTCTTCCGCGCCGGATGCGGAGCTGCGCGAACTGGCCGCGCGCGGAAAGCTGCGGAATCCTGATGTGCTGGTGGCCCAGGCCCGGCGCCTGCTGGGCGACGCCCGTGTGCGCCGCCTGGCTACTGAGTTTGGCTGCGCCTGGCTGCACATTTATGACTTTGACGAACTCGGCGAAAAAAGTGACAAGCAATTCCCGACCTTCACTTCGTTGCGCGGCTCGATGTATGAAGAATCGATCCGGTTCTTCACTGATTTGTTTCAGAACGATCGCTCGGTGCAGAATATCCTGAAGGCGGATTATACATTTGTGAATGAGCCGCTCGCCCGGCATTACGGAATCTCGGGTCTGAAATTCTCCAGCAGCAATGAATGGCAACGCGTCAGCGCGGTTCAGAAATTTGGGCGCGGGGGCATTCTTGGGCAGGCCACGACGCTGGCCAAACAATCCGGCGCTTCCCGCACCAGCCCAATTCTGCGTGGTAATTGGATCAATGAAGTTTTGCTCGGGGAGAGATTGCCGCGGCCTCCGAAGGATGTGCCTCGGCTGCCGGAGGACGAAGCCACTGAAACCCTGACCGTCAGGCAGCTTACCGAGAAACACAGCTCTGACCCGCGCTGCGCCGGTTGCCATGTGCGCATAGATGCCTTCGGTTTCGCGCTTGAGAAATTTGACGCGATCGGTCGCCGACGCGAGCGTGACCTGGGCGACCGACCCATAAACGTCCACGCCAAGGTGTTCGGGGGAGCCGAATTCAACGACATTGATGGCCTGCGCGAGTACCTTTTGACCAAACGGGGCGATGCATTCCTGAAGCAGTTCTGCCGCAAACTGCTCGGCTATGCGCTTGGCCGGGCCGTGCAGCTCTCGGATGGGCCGCTCATTTCCGAAATGCGCGCGCAACTTAAGGCCAATGATTACCGCATTAGCGCAGCGATTGAATCGATCGTTCGCAGCAAGCAATTCACGCACATTCGCGGGCGCGAAATGGCGTACGAAGATTAAACCAGCGCAAAGCGTCCAAATAGCACTGTTATGGCATTACATAAATTCAGCCGCCGCACTTTCCTCCGCGGTGTCGGGGTCACCATGGCCTTGCCCTGGATGGAATCATTGACGGTGTGGGGCGATACGCCGGCTGTCGCAAAGGTCTCAAGTGAAGCGCCGGTGCGCCTGGCCGTGCTCTTCGCGGGGAACGGCTTTCACAGTAAGGAATGGTGGGCCAAAGGCGAAGGCAAGCAAATGGAGCTCGGCAAAGTCCTTGCCCCGCTGAGTGACTTTCGCGAGAAGATGCTTTTTATCCGCGGCCTCTATAACGAAGAGGCTCTCAAAGGAAATATCCACAGCTCGCAAACCGGCAATCTCCTCTCCGGGGCTCCGCTGGCTTCCGGTGGCGAAATCCGTTCCGGCACCAGTATCGATCAATTGCTCGCGCAGAGGTATGGTCGATCGACCAAGATACCCAGCCTCGTCCTGGGCTGCGAAAAATCAAATCCGAGCGTCCACAAAAACTATTCGATGCTCTATAGCTCGCATATTTCGTGGAGTTCGCCGACCACGCCCACGCCGCTGGAGATTTATCCCGCACTCGCTTTTGACCGGCTCTTTAAGGATGAAGTGCAACGCGGCGCGAGGAGCGTTCTCGATTCAGTCTTGAAGGATGCAACCGATTTGCGCCGCAATATCAGCGCGAACGATCAACGCAAACTTGACGAATATCTCGACTCGGTTCGCGATGTCGAACTGCGCATCGAGAATGCCGGAAAGAAAGGTGAGCTCCAGGGCTGGCGTCCCACGCTGAGCAAACCTAACATCCCGCGCCCGCCCGATGGCATTCCGCAGGACATCGCCGAGCATATGCGCTTGATGTGTGATATCCTCGTGCTGGCATTCCAAACGGACACAACGCGCATTTGCACGCTCAAGCTCAACAACGATCACTCATCCTTGCGTTTTCCGAATCTCGGGGTGGATTATATGATTCATCATCTGCTTTCCCATTCGGACACCGCCGACTGGCTCAAGGTGAATCAATTCTTCATGCAGCAAATCGCTTATATTGCCGGCAAGCTCGACGCCGTGCAGGAAGGTCCACGCACTGCGCTGGATAATACAATGCTGATGTTCTGCTCCAGCATGCTGAATGGGAACCATGATGCCACGCAGTTGCCGGTCATCATGCTTGGCGGCGCTGGTGGCCGCTTAAAAGGTGGGCGGGTGCTGGATTATAAAGCAAAGCCCGAGCGCCAGATGTGCCGCCTCTATTTATCCATGATGGACAAGATGAACGTGCGGCTACCCCGTTTCGGCGATGCGACCAAGCCGCTGGAAGAGGTCTAACCTGTCCGACCGCTAGTCCAAATCAAATTACCCCCGCTGTTCTTTGAAGGCGCTCCCATGCCCATTCTGGGTATAGCTCCCCGTTGACCTCAATGACCGTCCTCGTAGGTTGATAAGGCAACAAGCGAGGTGCCGGATGAAAAAACCCGACGAAATCGGCGAGGAAGAAGCGGAAAATTCACCGAAGCCCAGGAAGAATAGGCGGCGAATTTGGCGCAAGCTTGGCATTTGCCTGCTCATAATAATAGCGATAGGCGGCGTTGCCAGGGCCCTCATGCCATGGGCCGTCCGTGATTACGTCAACCGCACACTGGATCGCAATCCACTTTATGCCGGCACAATTGGCCCCGTGCACATTCACCTCTGGCGTGGAGCTTATTCGATTGACGATATCCGCATTAGCAAAACCACAGGCGCACTCCCCGTTCCT
>DASWRJ010000424.1:0-6911 GCA_036403255.1 Verrucomicrobiia bacterium | reverse complement strand
AGTTTGCCGAGCGTTTCATTCGTTGGCCCGTAACCAGAATGATAAATGTAATGCTCCAACTCATACAGCAACTCATCCGCTGAAGCATAGCGTTTGCTCAACTCACGGGCGAGTGCCCGATGCAGGATTGTATTCAGCGGCTCATCGATGCGAGGATCTAATTTCTGAAAATCCGGCAGCGGCATAGTCATGATGTTTCGCCGCGATGCCTCGGCGTTTTCTCCTTTGAAAACATTTCGGCCCAGAAGCAGGTGACCCAACACCACGCCCACGGAAAACAAATCCGATCGCTTGTCCGTGATTTGAAAGTTGGCCTGCTCCGGGCTCATGTAATCAGCTTTGCCCGCGACGACTTCGCCTTCGTTATCCACCAGAAAACCGCGGGCTTTGGCGATGCCGAAATCCGTCAACTTTACATCACCTTCGAAGGCGATCATGATGTTTTTGAAGCTCACATCGCGATGCACAATGCCCAGCGGGCGTCCATCTTTGTCCACTTTCGAGTGCGCGTAAGCGAGGCCGCGCGCAACACGGCTGGCGATGAAAACAGCCATGTCCGCCGGCAACAAACGCTTTTTGCTCCCGAGCTGCTCGCTGAATTGTTCGAGGTTCACGCCACGGATCAATTCCATGGCGATGTAGTATGTCCCCTTGGTTTCCCCGAGATGATAAGTCTGGACAATATTGGTATGAATCAAATCCGCCACCAACTTTGCTTCGCCGACAAAGTTTTCGATGAATTGCTTTTGATTCGCATAGTTTTGACGCACCACTTTGATCGCGACGCGCTTCACGAAGTCGCGTGTGCCTTGTTGCTCGGCTTCATAAACGATTCCCATTCCGCCTTCGTACAATTTGCGGACGATGTCGTATTTGGTATCGCTATTAATGGAAAATAACGCGGCCATTCTGGAGGCATCTTGTTGCAAGAAAAGCCCAAGTCAAGCCCCGCTTCGAAAACAGAATGAGTCAAAACCCTCATTTTTCTTATATTTTTCGTGAATTTCTCCTTGCGTGCTCGTGTCAGAACGCTTTAATACGGCCAAGTCGCAAGACTTTTTGCAATTAACACAAATACAAAAAACAAAATCAACTATGGCAAAAGCACTCTCCAAATCCCAAATCGCCACCGCGATTGCTGATAAGAACGAGATCCCCAAGAAAACCGCCGTCGCGATCCTCGATCAAATCGCTGACCTGGCCTATCGTAACGCCAAGAACACCTTCACCCTGCCCGGCATTGGCAAATTGGTGTTGGTCAACCGCAAAGCTCGCCTCGGCCGGAATCCTGCCACTGGCGAACAGATCCAGATTCCTGCCAAGCGCGTGGTCAAGTTCCGCGTCGCCAAGGCCGCCAAGGACGCAATCCTCGGGCCGAAGTAATTTGTCCGTTTTTTCACAAAAGGCGCCCTTGCTCGGGCGCCTTTTTCATTTTGCGAATACGCGAAGCGGTCAATCCTTTTGCAGATGAAAATTGCGGTCGTTGGCTGTGGCGCCCTCGGCTCCTATTACGGAGCCATGCTCTGCCGCGATGGACATGACGTCACGTTTCTATTGCGCAGTGATTACGCAGCAGTTCGGCGAAAAGGTGTATTCATACACAGCCCAAATGGAAACTTCAACGTGCGACCGCATACGGCCAGATCGCCTAATGAAATCGGGCCTGTCGAGCTGGTTCTGGTTGGCTTGAAAACGACCGCCAACCATTTATTTCCCGAGTTAATTCCGCCCCTGGTGAATGCCAAAACTGCCGTGCTCACGTTGCAAAATGGTCTTGGCAACGAAGAGGCGCTGAATCAAATAGTGGACGGCGAACAGATTCTGGGCGGGCTTTGTTTTGTTTGTCTCAATCGCGTTCAGCCGGGAGTGGTTTACCATTTAGCGCAGGGACAAGTTGTGCTGGGCGAATTCAAACGCTGGCCGGAGCCGCGCACGCATGACATCGCTTCAGCATTTCGCCACGCTGGAGTCCCTTGCAAGGTTTCTGAGAATCTCGAGCAAGCGCATTGGGAGAAACTCGTTTGGAATATTCCTTTCAACGGCCTGGGAGTCGCCGGCGCGGCCGGGTTGCGGGCCGTGCAGCAAGGCGAATGGAATGCCACTACTCCGCTGGGGCCAACCGTTACGACGGATGTATTGCTGGGAGATCCCGAATGGGAAAAAATCGTCCGCGAGCTGATGTGCGAAGTGATTGCCGCGGCCCTCGCGCTTGGGTTTAAACTTCGGGATGAGTTGGTGGATGACCTGCTCGAACGGACCCGCTCGATGGGTGCTTACAAAGCATCTACGCTAATCGACTTTGAGCGGGGGCAACCACTCGAACTGGAAAGCCTGTTTTTGGAACCGCTCCGGCGCGCCCGGCAGGGCGGCGTCGCTGCTCCCAGGCTGGAGGCGCTTTGCGCAGTGCTGGAAAAGCTGGGAACCGACCAACACTCACGTGATAATTCCAGAGGCTCTCAACCTTGAGGAGCCCAAGTTTTATCGCGCGCGGACCGAGCCGATTTTCCCGTAATCGCTTCATAAAGCCGCAACCAGGCCTTTTGTACGGCTGGGGAGTCTTGCGGAGTCATATTGGAGATAGAATCGTCGGAGACCATCCATGGTTCCGTTTGGGTTGGGGCTGAATCAGTGCTCGAAGCTTTGTTTGTGAATTTCATATTCGGGAGAGGCTCATATCAACTCGCATGCCAATCCCCTATGAATTGGGCCAAGAGATTTAGAAATTGGGCGGTTTCAGTGAAACACTTTAATCATAAGCCGCACGGGGCAAATGATTTATGAAATAAATCGGCGTCAGTATTTTTTATCCAGTTTATTGCCAATGAAAAAACGGACAAGAGCTTAATTAGACCGGCAAAAACTACCGTGCAATGTCAGGCAGAATTTGGACGGCATCAAATTGCTCCCTGGAGCTATCGCAATCCGGACCTCATATTTTCAGTTCGTAAACGCTCACTGAGGAGTTCGTAGATGTTCGCCAATGTGGGAAACAATCAAATCGGGCGCGTCAAACTGTTACCGGTGGCCAGATTTCCACATCGAGGAATTTGGAGAAGTGCGCAATCGGCGGATCGGTTGGTTCAGTCAAACCCAAGCCTTGCAGCATGTGCGATTCGCAGGAGCCCACAACGGCTTCATCCAGAATCCAGGGATGGTGATAGATGCGTGTCATTTGGACTGCAGTTTCCTGGACGCTAAAAAAGCAGTAACGCTCCACCAGAAAAAACGCGAGCGATTCGACATCTGGATCACGCAATCGGACGCCGGTGCGCCAATCCGCCCGAAAGCTGGCATTCGGCCCTGCGGTCCGATTCAGCAGAAACGAAAAGCGCCCACCGGAGTTCGAGAAATCAATATTTGCCGGGAAATAAGGCAAGGCAAAAAAGAGGCGAGCGGCGAGCGCCGGCACGAGCTTCGAGGCATCAAGTGAAAAGAACCAGATACCGGGCTTGCCGTGGTGATGCACGTAAGTGCGCACGTTCATCTCTTCGAAAACGTTTAGGCCTGGCACTTGGGGAAGCACAGAGACACGTAGACCGGTCAGGCGGAAAGGTGTAAGGCCGATCCATGCCTTGCCATCGAAAGTGTCTATTTCGAGGTGCGGCGGAATCAGGGGGCGCAACTCAGCCGGATCAATCGGCCAATGCAGAAAGAGCAGGTCCTCCCAATTCTGACGGATAATGGGTTCACCTTCAGGCCGACCGCGCATGGCCAGACGGTCGATTTGCAATTGAGTTTCCATATGAAATCCCTTGTTGTGCCGATTGATGAGCGCTAGTAAACCATCGCCTCCCTCGACTAAATAATCTTACCGCCAAATTATTCCCGCAATGGGGTAAGCGACCGCCCAAGCTCTGCAGTACCCGGCTGAGCGCATAAAGAAGGTTCCAAAAAAGGCTGAAGCACTCCATTCCCCGAATCTGCTGGCCAAACTTGTAAATGAATGGCCATCGGTTAACGTCTCTGCATGCATAAAGCAGCGCATAACGGTCCTCCGTCCCCGGAGGAATTTCAGCGACAGCTTTCGGAATTCATGCGGCAGCATTTCCCCGGAACACAAACACGTGTCTTTACACGACCTGATGATTCCACAAGTGAAGGGGAGGAGCACGAAGCAAAGCAGAATCCAGACGAATTCCAATTCCGTTATACCCCGAAGGAGGTAAAGGCGTACTTGGATCGATTCGTGATCAAGCAAGAGGAAGCAAAGAAAGTGCTGAGTGTCGCACTCTGCGATCATTACCATCATGTGCGCATCGCTTTGGAAGGAAAGGAGCAGCCGAATTATGCAAAACAAAATGTCATTCTGCTCGGCCCGACCGGTGTGGGAAAAACGTATTTGGTGCGCAGCATGGCGGATTTAATCGGGGTCCCTTTTGTCAAGGCCGACGCTACGAAGTTTTCAGAAACGGGCTATGTCGGCGGTGATGTCGAGGATTTGGTGCGCGACCTGGTGCGGCGGGCAGAGGGCGATGTTAAACGCGCGGAATACGGGATCATTTATATCGATGAAATTGACAAAATCGCTTCCGCTCAGAATTCGTCAGGTCGCGATGTCAGCGGACGCGGTGTACAGACAAACCTTTTGAAGTTGATGGAAGAAACGGACGTGCCGGCCCGCGCGCCAAACGACTTGGCCGGGCAAATCCAAGCTATGATGGATGTTACTCAACGCAGCGGGCGCAAACAGGCTTCCGTCATCAACACGAAACATATTTTATTTGTGGTGAGCGGAGCATTCGGCGGATTGGAGAAAATCATCCGTAAACGCGAGCGCGCCGCCACTATTGGCTTTGCGGCGTCAGGCCAGGAGGAACTCTCAGACGACCGCCTGCTCGAAAACGTCCAGACCCGCGATTTCGTGGAGTTCGGTTTCGAGCCCGAATTCATTGGCCGTTTGCCCGTGCGCGTGGTCTGCCGACACTTAAATGTCGATGATTTGTTCCTTATTTTGAAAAGTTCGGAAGGCAGCATCATCCGGCAATACGAACAAACCTTTGCAGCCTATGGCATTGAAGTTTTGTTTCGGGATGATGGTTTGCTCCGGATCGCGGAATTGGCCGCCGAGGAGAAGACTGGCGCGCGTGGGTTGATGACAGTTTGCGAGCGCGTATTTCGCGATCTAAAGTTCGAGCTTCCATCCACGAAGGTGAAGCGCTTCATCGTCACCCGCGAATTGGTGGATCAGCCGGTGTCCGAATTGGGAAAGATTTTGCTCGAGCACGAAAAGGAAGAGCGCGCCGTGATGGCGCAATTTGTGCATGAGTTCGCGCGACGCTTTGAGGAGTCGCACGGGATGAAGCTGCGGTTTACGCAAGATGCCGCAGAGCGGCTGGTGACTGAGGCACTGGAGCAAGGGAAACCCGTCCGCGATCTCTGCGCGCAGAAGTTTAAAGACTTTCAATTTGGACTGAAGCTCATCAATCAAAATATTGGCCAAAAAGAATTCGAGATTGATGCAGCCGGAGTGGAAGCGCCGGATAGAGTTTTAAGCGAATGGGTTGTGGAAAGCTACCGCAGCGCAGAAGGCAGAACAAAAAATGCCGAGCAGTAAAAGCGCATGCAGCTTCAGCCCCAAATCAATCCCAAAACTGTCCAGGCCACGGCCGAAGAGCTGCTGCCAGAGGCGTTGCGCTTTTTGGAGGAGATGGTGCGCATCAATAGCTTCACAGCCAATCGCGAGGGCGTAAACCGGGTGGGCAAACTGATCGCCAAAAGATTTGAAGTGCTGGGATTCACTGCTGAGTTTGTCCCCTCAATCAATCCGGCCTATGGCGAGCATCTGGTTTTAAGGAGGCCGGGACAAGGCGCAAAAACGATTGGATTAGTAACGCATTTGGACACAGTCTTTCCGCCGGAGGAAGAGCAACAGAATCAGTTCTTTTGGCGACCGGAAGGCGAGCGAATTTATGGTCCGGGCACGATGGACATCAAGGGCGGCACCGCTATGATTTTTCTGGTGCTTTCGACTCTTCAACGGCTATGCCCTGGAATTTTCGAAGCAGTGAATTGGAAGGTATTGGCCAATTCATCAGAGGAGGTTTTGTCCCACGATTTTGGCGAGGTGTGTTTGCGGCATCTTGGGCCTAACGCCATGGGCGCGTTAATTTTTGAATGCGAGGGGCGAGCCGGCAATACCGCAGCACTAGTGGTGGCACGCAAGGGTCGGGCGGTTTTTCGGGTGCGGATTATTGGACGCGGTGCGCATGCCGGCGGCCGCCACCATCACGGAGCCAACGCCATTGTACAAATGGGGGAGACCGTGCAGAAGATAGCCACTTTAACTGACTACAAACGGGAGTTGACCTTCAATGTGGGAACGGTGAAAGGCGGCAGTGTCACAAACAGAGTGCCACATGAAGCAGTCGCTGAGGTGGAGATGCGAGCATTCGAAAAGGAAGTTTATGATGCTGGCAAAAATTCGATCCTTGCCTTAAATGGGCCGGGGACCGTGCGCGCGGCTGAGGATGGGTTGCCTTGCCAAATCGAGGTGAAAGTTTTGCACGAGAGCTCCCCTTGGCCAGAGAACCAGGGCAGCCAGCAGTTGTTCGCCATCTTCCAGGAGGCTGGTCGCAGCATAGGCCAAATTGTGGTCCCGCAGCGGCGGGGTGGGTTGAGCGACGGTAATTTAATTTGCCAAGCCGTTCCGACATTGGACGGACTGGGGCCCTGGGGTGAAAACGACCATTGCTCCGAACGGAGCGAAGACGGAACAAAGGACCAGGAATATGTGGAGGTGGGGACGTTTGTGCCAAAGGCAGTCTTGAACGTGATGGCCATAGCGGAAATGTGGCGGCGCAGCGCTTCTGCCCGAGATTGATTCTCAAGTCCTAGATTGGACATGTTTAGGCTTGTCCAGCCGTTGTGAACCATACAGGTGAACCCCGAGGGTTGGGACGCCTTCTGCCGCT
>DASWRJ010000423.1:0-5773 GCA_036403255.1 Verrucomicrobiia bacterium | reverse complement strand
TGTAGCTTCTGAAAATCGTGAACGGTCAGCGGCTGAAGCGATTAAGCCGCCTAGGCCATTGTCGCTCCCTTGCCCAACAAACCGGCTGCGGTTAAAACGGTGCTTGCGGCAGTGAGAAGACCACGTTCGAAGCACCGGCGGAAAGGGCGGCTGAGATTTGCGCGCGAACTTCTGTGTCACTCATGGAGTGAGCGCTGCCATCCGATAGGAGGATCATTCCTTTTCTTCCGTGAACTTTGTGCGAATCCCAATAAGCATCGATTGATGTTCCAAACGCTTTATTCCAAGTCAAATTAATGCCTCCGCCACCGCCGTTGACGTGGCTATCTCCCGCCAAAATCGTTTGCGGGTTGTCCTCATAAGCGCTGATCCCGACAAAGTAGCTGAAATTTTTATCGCCCTGCGTGTTTGCGGCTTTCCAATCGATGCCGATCACGTGCGCCTTGTCCGAGGGGCAGACCAGCAGCTTGGGGGTAACGAGTTCGTTGGAAGCGACGCGATAATGATCCGCCCAATCGCCTGTATCCATTGACCCGCCGTTCGTCGCTGTCACAAACCAGGGAAATATATTTTCGTTATCATTGCTCCACACGCGCCAGGCGATCCCAATCTCTTTCAGGTTGTTGATGCACTGCGTCTGGCGCGCCTTTTCTTTGGAAGCGGCCAAGGCTGGCAAAAGCAGCGATGCGAGAATGGCGATGATGGCAATAACCACCAACAATTCGATCAAGGTGAAAGCCCAGAAGTTAGATTGCCGTTGTTGGAGTTTCATAATCGACAACATTAGATTTACGGGCGCAAATTGTCAAATTCATACCATTTGGTAAACAAAGTTTTAATCGCCCAATTTGGTTATTTTTAATGTGTCCAGCCGGAACCAGGCCTCTCCTTTATCCGCCCGCAACTCGCATTGAAAGTGGATTAGTTTCTCAATATCAGTGACTTGCAAGTCAACCCCAAGCTCTGTCCAGGGTGTGTCCCGCGAAATAGGTCTTGTGGCGCCTTCGCCAATCGCGCGCAGGCGCGCCCCCCAGTTTTTTACTGGGGTCTGCATGGCGACCGCCTTTGTGGCGACGCTGGCGCTAAATCGGTAGCGGCCCTGCGGCAGGCGCAGTTCTGCTCGCCACGCCGTGGCTGTGCCTCTCTCAGCCAAAATATGCAAAGCCCGGGCACCATCCGGTCCGGTGGTGATGTCCAAATCTCCCTGGCGAGTAATCCGCGCAATCACCCAATTTGTCAGCGATGCGGTACCATTGTTGAAGCGCGGTTCCTGAAGGCGCACGGATATAAGTCGCTGCTGGAGAAAGGCATACCGCTGCTCCAAGCGCTGTTTCGTTTCCGCTGCTTCCGCGAGCAAGCCTTTTGCTTCAGATTCTGTTAGCACCGCCTTCAATTGCGCCACCCGCCTATCCATCAATTTCTCAAAATATGCCAGATCGAAAACGTTCGTCACCATTCCAAATAATTCCCCTTTATAAAGCGCCAGCCCCTCCCGCGTTTCCATGAGTGCTTTGGCGGCCAGCCCGCTCATTTGCGGAAATACCTGCGCGTCAGCCTTTGCGAAGAGTTGGTCCATGCCCGTTGGAAAAAAATAAAACAAGCCCGAGCCTGAGTCCTCGTACAGCCTGAAATTATTCCGCGCCATGCAATAACCGTCCCGATGGTTCAAGATCACTTCCAGCGCCATGAACCTTGCGAACTGCCGAACTTCCAGCGCTTTACCGAGCCAGTGCCAGCGCCTCTTGGCATCCGGCTCCAGCGCGGCCTCGGCAA
This sequence comes from Verrucomicrobiia bacterium, assembly GCA_036403255.1. GTDB lineage: Bacteria > Verrucomicrobiota > Verrucomicrobiia > Limisphaerales > JAQGOV01 > JAQGOV01. Next base: position 4,000 of record DASWRJ010000423.1, on the reverse strand, counting down.
AGGCCCTCAATTCATTTTGGTTTTTCGCGCCGCTGCCCAGCTTCGCCGAGAGTTTCTCGTTGATGTCGTGCCCCGGACCGGGTTCATAGAGAGTGCCGCTCGGAGCTTTAAAATGCAGCGCCAGGAAATCCTCCGTGAAAGCCTCCTTCAGCACGTAGAGACCGAGCGGGCGCCCATTCAATTCCAGCGTGGCGTGCCCCACGCGCGGCGCGGGCAGGCCCGCGCGGTGGAAAAACTCTGCGCCGATATATTCGTTCAGGCAGCTCGGATCTTCTACTGAGTTATTCAGATGAATGCGGCGCAGCCCATGAAATCGCTCGGCCGCATCGAAGTGCGCGAAATCCAGGGTCAGTGCCGGCTTGCTCTCCAAAGGCCGAAAGCTGCCCGACGAGCCTTTGAGGTGGACTGCGACCTTTTCAAATTTCGTGGCCCCGTCAAACAACGTGGCCGAGACATATTCCCGCGCATTTTTTTGCAGGGCGCTCCAGCTTTCAGCCGAAACTTCCAGGCGCAATCGGTGAATATTCGTAAACAGGTCGGCACTGGTTGAACCCTTGGGAAAGAAATCCGCTGCAGAGGCCAGCGCATGGCAAACGCACAAAAACGCGATGAGGTAGCGGGGATGGCAAGGAGACCAAAGTGATTTAACGGAAGCTTTTATGGCTTCAATATGCACCGGTTATTGCGTCTTTTTCAAGTCGCGAACTATGCGTCGATTGCTCGTTGTTCATCTTGACTTTCGCATCCCAAAAAGCAAACGCTTGGCGCAAGCCATTTCGCTATGACAGCCAAAAAATACAACGTCGGTATCATCGGTTACGGATGGGTCAGCGGCGCGCATATCGCTTCCATCAACGCCACCCAGCAGGCCCAGGTCACGGCTGTCTGCTCCTCGCGCAAGCTCGATGCGCGTGAGCTCAGCGCGCGGCACAACAGCGAAATCCAATGCTTCACCGAGGTGGAAGCGATGCTGGCGCAGCCGGGTCTGGATGTGGTTTCGGTTTGCAGTTATCCGCAGGACCACGCCAAACACGCCGTCGCTGCCGCCAACGCCGGCAAGCATCTCATCATCGAAAAACCGCTCGCTTTGAATTGGGAAGATTGCCAGGAAATCCAGAAAGCCGTTCAGACCGCCAAGGTGAAGACTTGCGTGTGCTTTGAATGCCGTTTCAGCAGCCAGTTTCGCACCATTAAGGCCGTCATCGATCAAGGCTTGCTCGGCAGGATTCATTACGGTGAGGTCGATTATTTCCACGGCATCGGGCCCTGGTACGGGCAGTATCGCTGGAACACTCGCAAAGATGCCGGTGGCAGCAGCCTGCTCTCGGCCGGTTGCCATGCCCTCGACGCGCTCTTGCTCTGCATGGGCGAAGATGTTGAGGTCGTGAGCGCTTATTCCACCCATTCATTGAATAAGGATTTTGCGGCTTACGAATACCCGACCACAAGCGTCACCATCCTGAAGTTCAAGGATGGCCGTGTTGGCAAGGTGGCCTCAGTCATTGATTGTTTGCAGCCGTATTATTTTCATGTGCACCTGGTTGGCAGCGAAGGGAGCTTGCTCGATAATAAATTCTATTCGACTCGCCTGGCGGGCTTGAACAAAAACAAATGGAGCGAGCTTTCCATGAAGTTGCTCGATTCAGGTGACGTTTCCGACCACCCATATCAGGCGCAGTTTGAGGCCTTTTTTACTGCCCTCGACGCCGGTCAGGAAATGCCGCTCACGAGCCTGGCGCACGCGCTGCGCACGCATGAGATCATCTTTGCCTCCGATAATTCCGCATCACGCCACGCCACCAGGCGTAGTACACATTGAGCATCTTGCCAGAGCTAACTCGTGCCTAAAGCTAAATCCAGCTCCGCCATTGGCATTGCCGCGCACCCGGATGATATTGAATTCTACATGGCTGGCACCCTCCTTCTGCTGAAGCGCGCGGGCTTCGACATACATTATCTGACACTGGCCAGCGGTTCCTGCGGCAGCCTCAAAAGCAACGCGGCGCAAACGCGCCGCATCCGCCGGCGCGAATCACAAAACGCCGCCGCTCTGCTCGAAGCACAATTTCATTCCAGCCTCGTGGATGATTTGGAAATTGTCTATGATCTGAAGCTGCTCCGGCGGCTCGCCGCTATTATCCGCAACGTGCGCCCTCGGATTGTGCTCACTCATTCACCGCAGGACTACATGGAAGACCACACAAACACCTCGCGGCTGGCTGTGACCGCCGCCTTCGCGCGCGGCATGCCCAATTTTCGCACCACGCCCATGCGCGAAGCTATCGAGGGCGATGTGACAGTTTATCATGCCATGCCTCACGGCCTGCGCGATCCGTTGCGGAAAAAGATCACGCCGGAACTGTTCGTGAATACCTCCGCTGTTCACCATCTCAAGGGCCAGGCTTTGGCGGCTCATAAAAGTCAACAGGGATGGCTCGACGCCTCCCAGGGCCTAAACTCTTATCTCAAGACCATGGATGATTTATCGCTCGCGGTGGGCGGAATGTCCGGGCGTTTTACGCATGCCGAAGGTTGGCGGCGGCATTTGCATCTCGGCTTCAGTGCGCACGATGAAGACCCGCTGCGCGAAATTCTTGGAAACGATTGCCTGCTTAATAAAAAATACGAACAGATGCTGGAAAGGGACTAGCTATGCCACGCAAACTCAGCTCGATTGCGCCGGATTGGTGGGATTATACGACGCTTGATGACAGCATCATTGCTGCCGCCGCGCGTCTCACGCCCGAAGCCATGCTCAAACTCTCCCGCCCCGGCTTCAAAGTGGTTTTCTACGACACGCTCGAAGAATTCTATCTCGCCGAGGCTCTCGAATACATCACCGCCTGGCGTCAATCCACGCCCGATAATCCGGTGGGTATTTGCGGCCCCATTGGCCCGACTGAGCAACTCCCTCTCGTGGCGCGCCTCGTCAATGACCTGGACCTCTCCATCCGTTCAGCGCATTTCTGGGGCATGGATGAATGGTTCCACCATGGCCGCGAAGTGCCAGTGAGCCATCCACTTTCATTTGAGCGCGCCGATCGCGAGCTTTGCTTCAGCCGGATTCGCAAAGAGTTGGTTATGCCCAACGAAAATCTGCATTTCCCGAAAGGCGATACGAAGAAATATCGCCAGAGCTGGGAAGGCGTCCGTTGCGCCGTTATGCAGGGGGGGCAGGGGGACGTGAAGCATTGGGCCTTCAACGACCCGCCCCAGCGCACAGGCAAATACAAGGATGCGCCTCCATCGCCCGCGGAATATCGCAAGCTGCCGACCCGCGTAGTCGATCTCCACCCCCTCACCATCGCACAAAATGCCCGTACCTCCGGCGGCGGAAATATTTCCATGGTCCCAACGCAGGCGATAAGTGTCGGGCCATTAGAGACTTGGCGCGCCGAAAAAGTCTCCATCTGGCACGCTGGCAAGCACGATAACCCCTTCGGCCAGCGCCTCACCACCTGGATGATTTCAAAAAAGCTGGCGGACGCCTCTGTTCCCATGTCCCTGCTGGCCGACCATCCCAATGTCCAATTCAACTTCTATCGCCCCGGCATTGGCCTCTGCGATGTCGAAATGCATTAACTGGCCAATAGTGGCAAACGAATTTTTTTGAGGGGTTACCCCATAAACGTCCCACCCCCTATGTTAAAATTTCGCCATGAGATGGATTTCCGTCTATATGGCGAGCCATTGCTCGCCCGAAAAGCTTGCCCACCAGGAAGCTGGTGCCAAGGTTTTGTACCAATTATTTAGGATTCGTGGGAATTGGACTGCACGTCCCCGCACTTACTATTCATTGTTCAATATTCATACAGCCTGCTATCGCCATGCGGCTTGGTCTGCGACTCGCATCCGGAAATCCCATCGCGGCTGCGCAAGGCTAAACAATGCTAAACAAGCCTGGAAAAGTTCCTTTTTTCCAGCCGTGCGCTTGCCATTGGTGATTCACCTCCCGAACTTTCCAAAATTCCGGCCCTTCTATGATTTTGTCGCACCTGCG
>DASWRJ010000422.1:0-8480 GCA_036403255.1 Verrucomicrobiia bacterium | reverse complement strand
TTCCATGCCGTGGCGTTGGAATGCGTGCCCGCTCCAGCGTAATGGTCGTTGAAAGCAACAAATTGCGCCTGTGCGGCAGCGCCACAGAAGCAAAGAATTGCCGAAATGAGACGGAGAGCTTTTTGGCCAGTCATAACATCTAATGGCGAAATAAGAAGAACGTTTTTGTCGCAACTACATCGTTATCCGATATGCCCGAGAGACCCCAATCCGTACAAAGATTCTCTCTGGGAGATTTGGTGCATGGACCATATTATTACCCTATTCTAGTGGCATTCTGCAATACTTTTTGGGGGGCATCTTAACTTTTCTGAGAGGGCCGGAGTTCGTGTTTTCTGCAAATTTTAGAAGCTTTTTCGCTCACTTTTTGGTTTAATGGGCGCTGCTCCATGAAACCCATGACATGCCTTCTTGTCCTTCTTTTGATCTGTCCGGTTTTGTTATGGGGTGCGGAAGTTCGTGGACTTTACGGAATTCACGATGCTGATCCAGATCCCAGCGAATACTTGAACCATATCAAGGCAATTGCTGGTGGGGGCTGGGTGACAGCAACTGTCGCTGTCGGACACAATCCAAGTGACGTGAGCAGCATGAGTTTCGCGGCTTTGGCAAATGCTGGCCACACGGTCATTTGCCGAATGAACAATGGCTACTTCCCGGATGGGACAATTCCCCTTGCAACTGATTACGACAATTTCGCCAGGCGGTGCTCGAATTTCGTGGTCAATTCAAGTGGTTGCAATCTTTGGGTGATAGGCAATGAAGTAAATTTAAACGGGGAATGGCCCAACAACGGCACAAAGTTTCCATACTTGGCCCCAACTGGTTACGCCGCTTGCTTTCGCAAAGTTTACAATGCCATCAAAGCGGCGCGCCCGAATGATAAGGTTATGCCTGCCCCACCGGCCCCGTTCGCCGGTCCTTACGGAGCCGGCACAGCCAGCAATGGCATGCCTTATGACGGCAATTCACTGAGTTGGGTGCAATACCTTAACCAAATGCTGACGGCGATTGCCAGCACAGGTCCGGTCGATGGAATTCCCCTGCACATCACTTCGCGAGGCTACACCACAAATGCCATTTATTCCACGCAGCAAGTCAGCGCAGGCGGCCAAAGCCTCTACTTCAGTTTTTTTGTTTACAAAGATTGGGTGGATTACGGCATCCCGAGTTCGCTTTGGAACTTGCCGCTCTACGCCACCGAATGCAACGGGTATTACTATTGGAAGGGCGGCCATCCGGAAAATCCCTCGGCGCACTATGAGGCTGGCTGGATGCAGGAGATTTACGCTGAAATTAATCGTTACAATCAGAGCGCGCTGAGCGTCGGAAAACCTATTTATCGCTGCATTAACATGTATCGATGGTGCGCGAGCTGTGACCCCTGGAACATCGACGGGGCAAGCGACACTTACAAAACGCAAATATTATCGGACCTTGATTCTGCTGTTTCTCAAAATTATCAATGGCCTCTTCCGTTGGGTCCGCCGGCCACGCTCGTAAGCACTGGCTCGGTCTGGAAATATCTCGATGATGGCAGCAACCAGGGCACGGGCTGGCGCAACACGAATTATAACGACAGCGCCTGGGCAAGCGGCCATGGACTCCTGGGCTACGGCGATTCAGAAGCGACATACGTTCGCAGCAACCGCACCGATGGCAGCAGGATCATCACGACTTATTTCCGCCGACCATTTACGGTTAATAATCCTTCGACCATCGGAACTCTCGCGGTTCGTTTGTTGCGCGACGATGGGGCCGTCGTTTATCTGAATGGCCTGGAGCAATTCCGAAGTAATATGCCGACGAACTCAACCATCCTCTACGATACGCTCGCTTCAACAACGATTGGAGGCACCGATGAAACAACTTATTTCAATTATGCAATGGACCCAAACGCCCTGGTGAGTGGCACAAATCTGCTGGCGGTCGAAATTCATCAGGTCAGCACAACGAGCAGTGATGTGAGTTTCGATCTGGAATTGCTGGCGTTCTCCAATCAGGCGCCTTCGGTTCAGATTACGTCCCCCACGAATGGCGCCATGTTCGGGGCGCCTACTAATGTCTTTCTCGCGGCTGCAGCGAATGACGCCGAAGGTCCCGCCAAGGTAGATTTCTCTATCGATGGATTTCTGTTTGCGCGGTTGACGAATTTTCCTTTTTCAACCACGTGGACCAATGCGCCGGAGGGCTCCCACACAATGTTGGCTGTCGCGACCGACGGCCGTGGACTTTCCACCACTTCCGCCCCCGTTTCGATTCGGCTATGCCCGGCTCTCGTCCGCAGTGGTTCTATCTGGAAATACCGAGACACGGGTAATGATCTTGGGGCTGGCTGGTCAGCAAGCGCTTTTGATGACCGTGCGTGGGCAAGCGGCCCAGCCCAGCTCGGCTACGGGGATGGGGATGAGGCTACAGTTGTCAGCTACGGTTCTGACCCAAACAACAAATACATCACTACCTATTTTCGGAGAGCTTTTGATGTGCCCGATCCATTTCGATATACCAATTTGCTCTGCCGGCTCATTCGCGATGACGGTGCAGTCGTTTATGTTAATGGCCAGGAAGCGTACCGGGCCAACATGCCATCAGGACCAATAAATTTCAGCACGCCAGCGCTGACTACTATCGGGAACGCCGACGAGACAAACGTGGTCGATACATTTGTGAATCCGGGAATGCTCGTGGCGGGCACGAACGTCATTGCTGTCGAAATGCACCAAAGTTCCGGAACCAGTTCGGATCTAAGTTTTGATCTGGAAGTGCTCGGGTTAAGGCCAGTTCCTCCGACCAGCTTGAGCTTGCAGCTCGCGAATTCTCAAATCCTTTTGCTTTGGCCAGATAGCTCGCTGAATTTCCGGGTGGAATCCACCGCCTCGCTTGCGCCTGGCGTCCTTTGGACAAATGTGTCTGGCGTTGTCTCCAATTCGAACGGGCTATTTCAAATGGTCCTCCCAATCTCCTCTCAAAATCGATTTTTCCGTCTGACCAAACCTTAACGCGAATCTGCGAGCAAATGTTGAGCCGTTGACGCAGATTCTGTGGAGAGTCGCCACCCGCTGCGGGTTACTCGTTTTCCTGCGCCCCATGCAGCTTGCGCAATATGTCGCTGTTATATTTCCGAGATGTTCCTTCGCGGGAGCGTACTTTCAAAGATTTCTCGATAATTTCAACCACTACACCTGAGTAGCCATTAATCTCGACCATTTCGCCCAAAATGCATTCCGGGAAATCATTTCGGCTCACGAACTCCCGAATGGGCCTGGGTTCGCGATCAAAATTGGGATTAGGGATTTCGTGCGTTACCGGTGCGGCCACTGCTGCTGGCTTCTTGGGCTCAGGCTGTTCGGGGGCAAACCTTAGCATTGGCTCCGGCTCTGGCGGGGGCGGCCCATACAATTTCCGCAGCGTGTGAAAATTAAAACTGCGCGTTCTTTCTTCCGGGGAACGCACCTTGATCGAATTGTGGACCACCTCCACAACAACTCCTGTAAAACCGCCGATATCCACCATTTGCCCCAATGTGCATTGCGGAAAATCCGACCGGCTTGCCAAATCCGCGATCGGCACGACGAAGGGCGCGCCTGCCGTCGTATTCGACGAGGCTGAGTCTTGCTTTTGAGCGGGCGGTTGAGTCTCTGTTTCCATCCGTGATCTAATCTGTCTCGTCCCGGCACCGCTGCCAATGACTTTTTGGTGTCATTGCTAAACTATTAGTCTTACTTTTTTATCGGTCGGCCAAATTGATTGAGAGTTGAGGATCCTCAGATTTTCCGGTAAGTCTTTGGTGATGCTGGAAACTGAATTTCATCCCGCTCTCGAGCAAGGATCGCAAAAGCTGCTCATTATGCTGCATGGTTTGGGCGACAGTGTGGCCGGCTATCGCTGGCTGCCATCACTCCTCAAAATGCCTTCGCTAAATTACTTATTGGTGAATGCGCCTGATTCCTACTACGGCGGTTTTTCCTGGTACGATTTTGCCGGGGACCCAGCGCCGGGCATTTCCCGCAGCCGCAAACTTTTATGCGATTTGCTCGATGAGCAGCGAAAAAGCGGGTTTCCCACTGAGTTGACAACTCTGGCCGGGTTTTCCCAAGGCTGCCTTATGACTTGGGAGGTGGGGCTTACGTATCCGCATCGGTTCGCGGGATTAATCGGCATCAGCGGTTATATTCATGAACCAGAGAGATTAATGCGGGAACTTTCGCCCATTGCCCGGCAACAGCGGTTTTTCGTTAGCCATGGATACCAGGACCAGATGATTCCATTTGCAGAGGTTCGTAATCAAGTTCAGCAGATGAAGGGAGCAGGGCTCAACATCGAATGGCGCGAATTCGCCAAAGCGCATACCATTGCCGGCGAGGAGGAACTGGCGCTGATTCGAAAATTCATTCAGGCCGGGTACACGAATTAAAAGGGATCCAATTTGCCATGCAGCGGCAGCCAACTGTCTCAAAGCGGGACACATTTTCCAGAAATCCACCAGGTCCGGACAAAAAGAAATCTGGCGGCTGGGTTTAGCAGCCGCCAGTTAACAACTCAATTTACGCGGGACGTCAGGCTGATAGCCCGGCGCTACAAGGTAGGATCGCTAAGGGATTTATTACCTGTCCCATGATGAAACAGGCGGAGTGCAATACGTCATCACGGTTGTCGAGATGTTGTATTGTTGTCATACTACAGGTTTCAGCATCTCTCGTACCATCCGCCCTGAGCCCGTTTCTGCCGTCTGCAACACAAGTTCTTGTATAAAAAGCGCCACCATGCACGCGTTGAAACAACATTTTCAGAATAATGCTGCATAAGACCGTGCGCTTTTGACTCACCTGAGACAAACTGCGCGCCTAAATAGCCAGTTGCACCAGGCGCTCCCGCAACTCCGCATTCCATTTGTTGATGTAGCTGAGCGCACGATAGATTTCTTCCAGCCGAGCCATGGGCAATCTCGCAAGCCTTAATGGGGAGCCCGAGACCGGCGCCTCTTCCCAATCCTTGTTCATGCCTTGCAAGTCCTGGTAAAGCGTCTCTAATTCTTTTTGAACTTCCTGCTGTAAGCTCGAAAGGCGCTCAATCCAATCCTGGCTCTGTGCGAAGAACTGGACCTTCAGTAGAGGCGAAGGGGCTTGGGTCCGTTCCGCGAGAAATTTATCAGCCGCCTGACATTGTCCTGCCACTTTGACGAAAAGCTGCATCGAGCCCCCCGCAATCGTTTGCACTGCGCGCGGTTTGGCGCCGCTTTCCAACGTCAACAAATGCAACAGGCGATCCTTGGGTTCACGCAAGGTTTGGTACGCGGTATTTAGTTCAGTGTAGGCGTCAGTCGCATTCGATTGTTCGCTCGCCGTTGCAAGGTGAACTCGATCCGGGTGCACGGCTGCCGATTTGGCCAAAAATTTCTGCTTGAGCGTGGCCTGCTCGATCCAGGGACGCCGGACCTCGTTGAAAAGTTGGAAATAATCCGTCATGTGCGGGCGGAACTGCGCCTAGGCGCTGAAGCTCTCGCCGCACGAGCAACTGGTCGCTGCATTCGGATTGTGAACTTTGAAACCGCCGCCTTGCAGAGCGTCGATATAATCTAACTCGCTGCCCGTCACATAAAGAGCGCTCTTAGGATCGACAACCACTTTTATTCCGCTGGTCTCAACCAGGAAATCCCGGTTTGCCGGGGTGTCCTGCAGGTCCATTTTATATTGCAACCCGGAGCAGCCGCCGCCCACTACCGCCACCCGCAGAACGCCTTGCGCCCGCCCTTGCTTGGTCAAAAGAGAGGTTATCTTCTTCGCCGCATTCGCCGTCACTTTGATCAGCCGCTCGTCCCCAGTTCGAAATTGCGGTGTAACATTTGGTTTAGCTGTCGCGGGTGCTATCATTATGTGCAAAAAGGAAGCTATCCTTAAATACCCGCCCCGTCAATGCGCGCCACCGGGTTAGTGTCTCAGCAGCGCCGAAAATCCCTTCTACGTATCGAAAGTATTGTAACAAAACCGAGCAGATCGCCTGAGTTGAAGCTGAATTACGCTACTCCCCCACGCAATAAAGCCGCTTTTCAGTTCGCAAAAACAAATGCCCGTCGGCAATTGCCGGCGTGCTCAGCGTCGCTTCATTCAAGTCGTTCGTGGCCAGCGCTTCAAATTTGGGCGAAGCTTTCACCACGGCGCAATTACCTTGGCCGCTCATGAAATAGATTTTTCCGTCCCCTGCCACGGGGGACACTTTCACATTGACGCTAAACAGCCGCTCCTGCCAGTCAACATCCCCAGTTTTCAAATCCAAACAGGAGGCATTCCCATCATCACGAATCATATAAACTTTTCCTTCGTAAACTACCGGAGTCGGACAATCAGGCGAAAATTTGCTCTGCTTCCACAACTGGCGCTCACTGTCCGATTTTGCATCCCGTTTCAGTGCCACTGTGTAACCGCGATTTTGGAAACCTGATGCCACGGCCAAAACCACGCCGTCTCCAGCGGCCATTCCTGAGATTGTGCGGCCGTAGGGATGTGGCACTTTCATACCACCGCTGCTCCAGAGCAATTCGCCCTTCTCGGGGTTGTAGGCTGTAACAGTTTCAGCGCCCTGCAGCACCAATTCGGTTTTAGCCTTCACTCTCAGAAAAATCGGTGTCGAATAGGAATCTTGCGATTCGTCTGTCGGTCCAAGATCCCGCTCTTTTTTCCAAAGGTTCTTTCCAGTAAGTGCGTTGAGTGCCAATACGTAGGATGGCCCCTGATGCATGCAGACGATAAAAAGCTTACCCTTATCCAGCATGGGCGAGGACCCGTAGCCATGATTCGTTTTGTATGGGCCGTACTCTTTGACCAGGTTGCGATGCCATAAGATTTTTCCCTCTAAATCGAGACAAGCCAAATCGCCTGTGCCAAACATAGCCCAAATTAACTTTCCATCTGACACCGCTGTGGGAGTCGCCATGTTGTGCAATTTGTTTGCGGGCAATTTGCCGCGATCGATTTCTTTATCCCATATTACTTCTCCAGTCTTTCGATTAATCGCCAGCAGATGCAGGCCGAAATCGTCGGTCTGGGTCGTCACATAAACGCGCTCTCCAACGACAATCGGTGAGGATGCACCTTTGCCCGGCAGATCCAGCTTCCAAACGGTTTTCTCCTTGCTCCATCTCACCGGCAACTTTTTTTCTGAACTGACACCCAGCCCATCCGGCCCGCGAAAGCACGACCAGTCCGCAGCACGCGAATTCATATGCATCGCCATGGAGAGAAGAAAGCACAGCGCAAAATCGCTAAAACGTCTCAAAGATTTGGTCTTCATCTGGATCATGATTAAAGCCTATTAGCCTTGTGCTTGGCGTCAACGCATCTTTTCCTCAATCCGGCGCTTGATTCACCTCCGGTTTGCGTTAATCTTCCGTCGCAGGAAGTTTTCAACAGTCCGGCCCAAGTGTTTTTGGGCCTGCAAAATAGGGAATACATTATGGCATACGAACTACCTCCTTTACCTTATCCAAAAGATGCGCTCGAACCACATATTGATGCGCAAACCATGGAAATTCATCACGATAAACATCACGCTGCTTACGTTACTAATGTTAATAAGGCGCTCGCCGGCAAGGCCGATCTTGAAAAGAAGTCCGTCGAAGACCTCATTAGCAATCTCGAAGCCGTCCCGCAGGACATTCGCGGAGTTGTGCGCAATAACGGCGGTGGGCATGCAAACCATTCGATGTTCTGGAAAACCATCGGACCAAAATCCGGTGGCTCACCGAGCGGCAAACTCGCCGAAGATATCAACTCCACCTTCGGCAGCTTTGATGCTTTCAAGGAAAAGTTCGAGGCAGCAGGCATTGGCCGATTCGGCAGTGGCTGGGCGTGGCTCATCGTCAACAAAAGCGGCAAGCTGGAAATTGTCTCCACCGCTAATCAGGATAATCCCATTATGGAAGGCAACAAACCTGTCCTTGGTGTGGACGTCTGGGAGCATGCCTACTACCTGAAGTATCAAAATCGGCGAGCGGATTATCTGAAGGCATTTTGGAGCGTCGTGAATTGGAACGAAGTCACTAACTATTACGAAGCGGCCAAGCGTTAATTTCTTTCCGGCTGCTACCTTGCTCTCTCGGAGCGCGTTCTCGTCAGGACGCGCTCTTTTTCGTACGCCGGACCATGTGACTCAGGGCATACGGGGTTCAAGTCCCCTGTGCTTGCCCAAGCACTAAGGCCTGCTGCCGATCGTCGTCGGTAGCCTCTGCCAGTGATCTGCTCTGGTATCTCCGATGTCCCTCAACTTACCCTTGGGACGGATGCGCCCCATTTGAGACGGCCTTTGGGACGGATAGCCACATTCAAAATCCCCAATGTTTATCGGCCTTGGGACGGATGGGACGGATTTCCAGCGGTTGGAGGGGGTGTCACCCTTCATCTGCATGCGGCCACGTTTGCGCTTCCACAGTCAAAGGCCGTCAAAGGTTGCTTGCCTCGAGACCTCGGGCGTCAAAGCTGGGTCAG
>DASWRJ010000421.1:0-11168 GCA_036403255.1 Verrucomicrobiia bacterium | reverse complement strand
GACATTTGCGCCGAAATTGACGAGCACAAACTGCGCCTCCACGGTTTGCTGTTGGTCCGCGCAATCAAATATCACGGTTTTCAATTTCGCGGAAAAATCGACGCTCTTGATTGCAACTCGGGTCAGCATCTCTGCGCCGTGCTGGCGCGCCACTCGTGTTAGCTCCTCAGCCACATGCCCCATCCCTCCGACTGGCACCTTCCATTCGCCAGTTCGGTTTCCGATCAAGTGGTAAAGGAAGCAACGGTTTTGTAGAAGAGTCGGATCATAGGGATGCGTAAACAGGCCAATTTTAGCGTCTGTAAACACGAGGCCGCGCAGCAAATCGTCCTGAATGTAACGCTCCACAACATTACCGAGCGGTTCCTCGATCAAACTGCGCCACGCTTCCCGCAAATGCTCATTGCCTTCAAAACGTTTTTTCCATTCCTCTCGGGAGCGAAGCGGCTCCAGCATGCTATCCCAAATCTGCTCTGCAAAACTGGCCGCCAGCCCGTAAAACCTTTTCAGTTGCTCAAACTCTCCGTCGCGACCCGTAAGTTCGCGAAGAGATTCGCTGCTGATCGAATCCGAAACATTGCTCAAGAGCAGTCCTCGTGGCGCGCCATGGCGTTGATATGGTGTAAATGAAGCTGTAGCGCGGCGGCGGAGCTCGATGTTCAGTCCCAGGTCACGAATTACTTTTTCGGGCAGCAAACTGATCAGATAGGCGTAACAGGAAATCTGCGCGTCATACTCCGGGAAAAGCTGCTTCGACGTGACCGCGCCGCCAAGGTAATCGTTTTTCTCCAGCAGCAAAACGCTCAATCCGGCCCGCGCGAGATAAGCGGCGGCTACCAGGCCATTATGTCCGCCGCCGAGAATCAGCACGTCATATTTTGCTTTTACGTTCAGTGTGAGTTCGGCTCCACGAGTTTGTTCGTCCCCGGCAGCTCAAGTGTGATCTCTGATTTCCAAAGATACTCTTTTCGGTCAATGGAAAATGCCCGGGGAAAAATTTCAATTACATGACCAAACAAATTGCTAAAAGTAATCACGCCGGGCAGCACCGTTAGGTCCTCGTAAACCACTTTGCCAAAAGGAGCTTGCTTGCGAGGCCGATCAAAAGCGATGTGCTCGGTTAAATTGCTCTTGGACCATTTTGCGCCAGGGAACAATAGTTCCACTGAGGAGATACTCAGCTTCGGCTGGTCAATCACGATGCTCGGATTTCCTTCGCCATCCACGGAGAACGTGATCTCCCACGGGCCTTTCCTGTGGCGCCAGTATTCCAAGCCATAAAAAACCAGAAAGTAAGCGGCAGCCACGGCCAAAAAAGTGGCCAGCACGCCGCGCCAGGAAATTCCCGAATTCATCGCGCAAAGGCTTTGCCGAACACCGCCACTTGTCAAGGTGAACGCCTGCTCGCACTCCACTTGCGCTTTCGGCGTTGTGGAAGCCGCGATCACGTCCATACTATCTTTATTCAGTGATCGCTCGTGTCACATTGGAAATCGCCCTGCGGAAGGAATTTGATTATTCGATTCCGGCTGAGTTTGCCGCCCAAATTGAGTTGGGCTCCCGCGTAAAAGTGCCGTTCGGTCACCGCGAAGTGCTCGGCTGCGTCACAGCGCTCATTTCGGAGTCCACCCATACAAATCTGCGGCCTATTTCCAAAGTCATCGGCCGCCAAAGTCTCGTTACGCCCAAAGTTTTGCAATTGGCCCGCTGGATCGCTGACTATTATTGCTGCCCGGTCGAACTCGCCCTCAAAAGCGTCCTGCCAGATTCTGTGCGCAAGGAAGAGGAAGGCTGGCGCGAGCGCCTTTACGTTCGCATTTTGCCGCGCTCGGGGGAAATGCCAAAGCTGACCAAGCGCCAGCAGGAGATCTGGAATTTAATCGAGGAATGGCGCGAGTTGCCGTTCCAGGAATTGCTCCGATTGACAGATGCGACCGCTGAAACCGTGCGCAAATTGGAGGACAAGGGGCTCATCACCATTGCGCCGCAGATTTCTGAACGCGATCCCTATGCGCACGAACACATTCTGCCCTCGCAACCTTTGCCCTTGAATGTCGAACAGGCCTCCGCCTTCGCCCAAATTGTGCAAGCCATGGATGATCCTCAAATTATCCAGGCCAAGCCTGTTCCGCCCCAAGCGCGACCCAAAGCAACTCCTCCCCCGGCGAATATTCTGCAACTCGATTTTCTGGGAGCATCCCAGAAACAGGCCGAGCCCGCGAACCATGAAGATGTCACAACGCACCTCTCCTTTGCCAACGCTTCCCGTGTGTTTCTGCTTCATGGAGTCACCGGCAGCGGCAAAACGGAGGTGTACCTTCAGGCCATTGCTCACGCCCTCGAGCAAGGCAAAGGCGCCATTGTTCTTGTGCCCGAAATCTCGCTCACGCCACAAACGGTCGAGCGTTTCAAAGCGCGCTTCAGCTCGGGAACTTTGCAAACGCTGGTCGCCGTCATTCACAGTCATCTCTCCGCTGGAGAGCGCCACGATGAATGGCACAAGATCCGGCAGGGCCGCGCGCGCATTGTCATCGGCGCCCGCAGCGCCATTTTTGCGCCGATCGAGCCGCTTGGTTTGATCATTGTGGACGAAGAGCACGAGCATTCCTACAAGCAGGAGGAGACTCCACGTTATAACGCGCGTGATGTTGCGGTCGTTCGCGGTCAGATGGAAGGCGCGGTCGTCGTGCTCGGCTCGGCTACACCCAGCCTGGAGACTTACCACAACGTCACCAAAGCCAAATATCGCCTCCTCGAAATGCCCACGAGGGCTGATGATAAAAAAATGCCGATCGTCCGCGTCGTCGATATGCGGCAGGAATCCCGCAAACAAAAGGGCGCGCCGATTTTTTCCAATCAACTTAAGGAAGCCATTCAGCGACGGCTTGAGCGCAAAGAGCAAACGATTCTGTTTCTGAATCGGCGCGGGTATTCGACTTCGCTGCAATGTTTGCAATGCGGCTACGTCGCTGAGTGCCCGAATTGCAGCGTGTCCCTGACTTATCATCGGCCCATCCAAAAAATCTGCTGTCATATCTGCGGATATGAGGCCAACGCGCCAAAAGTCTGTCCCGAACCCAAGTGCGGCAACTCGGGCATTCGCTACTCTGGCCTCGGCACGCAAAGGGTCGAAGAAGCGCTCACCAAATTATTTCCCCATGCGCATATCAAGCGGATGGATTCCGATGCACTGAAGAAGAAAGATGATTATCGGCGCATCCTGGGCGATTTCCGCGTCGGGAAAACGGACATTCTCGTTGGCACGCAAATGATCGCCAAAGGCCTGCACTTCCCAAACGTGACGCTGGTTGGCATCATCCATGCCGATTTGAGTTTGCACATTCCGGATTTTCGCGCCGGCGAACGCACGTTTCAATTGCTCACCCAAGTCGCCGGCCGCGCCGGCCGCGGAGATGTCGAGGGAGAAGTAATTGTGCAGGCCTTTACCCCGTTTCATCCCGCCATCCAATATGCGCGTCGGCACGATTTTCTCGGGTTCTACGAGCAGGAGCTGGAGTTTCGGGAGCAACTCAAGTATCCGCCCTTGGGCCGCGTGGCCCTGCTCACCTTGCGAGGGCACAACGAGGAAAAAGTCAAATTCACAGCCGACCATCTGCGCCGGGAATTGGAAAAGCAATTGGCCGATTTTAAAGGCCTGATTTTGGCCGGGCCAGCCCCTGCGCCACTGGCTCGCGCTGAGTCATATTATCGCTACCAAATCATGCTCCGAACTCCGCAAATGCCCAAGCTGAGCCGCATTCTGGCGCGGCTCTCGGAAGATTTTGAATTGCCAGACGAAACTCTGCTGACCATCGACATCGATCCCATGAGCCTGGCTTGAAGACGGACTCAAAGCTCAAACGGGACATCGACTTTTGTTCTTAAGCGCTCCGCTTCGAAATTTGGATCCCGGTTCACTGCTGGAAGCTGCTCTTCGCACGCTTGCAATACCACATCAATGGGGAGCGTAATATGCGGTGGGTCGAAGTCTCGGCCGTCCGGCAATTCCAGGATCGGTCCGCCGGAAAGCGAATCATCGTTGGCTGCGCTTGAGGAACTCATAAATTTCGCTGTTTCCGTATCGTTCGCAAAGCGCTTTAAAGTCGCTGCTGAACACGTCAACTTTATTAATCTGAACTAAATTTATAACATCGTCCATGTCTTTTGAAACTCTATGCTGCAGGCCTTGTTTTAGCACATGCAACTTTAAGGCGATCAAATGGCGGATGGACGGAATTTTAACCGAGACATTTTGGACAATAGCAGGAATGCAATCAGCTAGCATTGCGGTAAAGGTCTCCTTGCTCACGAGCATAAAATCGAGCGGCCATGCCCTTTCCTGATCCGACTTCATCTGCATAAAATTGGCCGCCTCAGAAAAAAGAGTGTAGCCTTGCCCTAATAAATATTGTTTCCAAGCTTCTGCGTCCCCTTTTGCAATTAAAATATCCAAGTCCAAGGTTCGCCGGGAATAGCCGTGGCAGATAACTGCGTGTCCTCCAATTACAAGAAATGGCAAATTACTTTGCTTGGAAAACTGGTCCAAAGATTCGAGGGCGCCCATTGCCTTTCATTCAAAGCGTAATTCTAATGCAAACAGCAAGTGAATTCTTGCATCTCACTGCCAGTACCCCAACATGATCCCATGCATATTCTCAAGAGCCTTGTGCTAAGCCTGCTTCTCGCGGTGAATGGTCTTCAAGCCGAAGAACTGGTCTGCCGCTATTCCATGCTCGCCGACGGGCCTGGCGAAACCAGTTCCGACCGCAAATATTCCCCCAGCAAAGAGATTGATATCATTCATCTCATGCTCGACGTGACACCCGATTTCAAAGCTCGTTCGGTTTCAGGCAGCATGACCCTGCGCTTCAAACCCATTGCCAAATCTCTTTCCGAACTCAAATTGGATGGCATCAATCTGAACGTCTCAAAGGTGGATTCTTCTGATAGTTTGCAAGGCTGGCAAGCGACCGACAAAAACGTGATTCTCACGTTCGCGCAGCCCATTCCTGCTGATAAAGAAAGCACGGTGACCATCACTTACTCAGTTGTCCCGCACCAGGGGCTTTATTTTCGCACGCCCGAGATCGGCTACAAAGCCGAAGACATGCATATCTGGAGCCAGGGCGAACCTGATGAAGCCCGCCATTGGTTTCCTTGCTATGATGCGCCGAACGAAAAGTTCACCTCCGAAATCACCTGCCACGTCCCCGAAGGCATGGTCGTTCTCTCGAATGGCCGCCAAATTTCCGAAGAGAAAGAGCCGTCCGGTTTGAAAGCCGTTCGCTGGCGTCAGGAAAAGCCGCATGTGAATTATTTGATTAGCCTCTGCGCCGGCTACTTCAAAAAAGTCGAAGACAAATACAAAGATGTTCCCCTCGCGTTTTGGACTCCCGCCTCGCAGGTGAGCCAGGCAGCACTTTCCTTTCAGGACACCAAAGACATCATGGGATTTTTCGAGCAGGAGATTGGCATCCCGTATCCATGGGCCAAGTATTACCAGGTCTGTGTGGACGATTTCGGCTGGGGCGGCATGGAAAATACCAGCATCACCACCCTCAACGATAACACCCTCCACACCGCCGCCAGTGAAAATCTCCGCAGCAGCCAGGGCCTGGTAGCCCATGAGATGGCGCACCAATGGTTTGGCGATCTGGTCACGTGCAAGGATTGGGCGCATGTCTGGCTCAATGAAGGCTTCGCCACCTTTTACGATGCCTTGTACGAAGGGCATAAGCATGGGCCCGAGGCCATGACTTATGGCTTTTACGGAAGCGCCAAAGGAATTTTTTCGCAGCTCAATGATACCAACTCCATCGTGCGCCGCCGCATTAACACTCCAGAAGAGATGTTCGACTATCTCGCTTATCCCAAGGGTAGCTGGGTGCTCCGCATGCTCCGCGCTCAACTGGGCGAAGACCTATACCGTCGCTGCATCAAGACCTATGTGCAGCGCCATCAATACGGTAACGCCGTGACCGAAGATTTAAACTCCATTATCGAGGAGCTTTCCGGACGCTCCTTTGATCGCTTTTTCGATCAATGGGTCTATCACGCGCATCATCCTGAACTCGGTGTCACCTATAGTTGGGATGAATCCGCTAAACTCGCCAAATTAACTGTCACCCAAAACCAGAAGCTCAGTGAAAATGTCCTGCTCTTCCAATTTCCGCTGGCCGTGCGCTTCAAATGCAAATCCGGCACCTTCGATCGCACCATCGACGTTAAGGAGCGCGCGGGAGATTTCTACTTCGCGCTTCCTGACGCCCCGCGCACCGTGCGCATCGATCCTGAGTTCGTCGTGCTCGCGAATATCAGCTTCAATCCACCCGCAAATTTGCTCAATGCGCAACTCGAGGATTCCCAGGATATGCTCGGGCGTCTCATTGCCGTCGAGCAGATGAGCGGCAAACGCGAGTCGCTCGATAAGCTCAAAAAAGTTCTCCAGAACGATTCGTTTTATGGCGTCCGCATGGCCGCCGCGCAATCGATTCGCGCGATTCAGTCCGATGAAGCCCTTGCTGCGTTGCTCGACTCGACTAAGCAACCCGATGCCCGCGTGCGCCGTCAGGTCGCCGGTGACATCGCCGGCTTCTACCGCGAAGCAGCCTTTGCCGGCTTGCAAAAGCTGCTCCCCGCCGAAAAAAATCCGGATATTGGCGCTGTCTATATCCAGGGGCTTGGCGCCTATCACAAACCCGAGGTGCAGGAAAATCTCGTGCACTATCTCAATTCTGACTCCTATAAGAACCATTTGGCCGATGCCGCCATTCTGGCCATTCGCGCGCAGGACGAATCCAGCTACATCCAGCCGCTTATGGATTGTCTCGCCAAAAACGAACAAAAATTCACCAGCCGCGGGTTCGCGGCTGCCCTGGATACTCTCGGCTGGCTCGGCCGTAACGAAGAAAAGAAAGATGCCGTGCGCGAATTTTTGGTCAATCGCGTTAACCACAAAAAACAGGCTGTCCAGCTCGCCGTCATCAACGCTCTCGGCAACCTCGGCGATGCCCGGGCCGTCGCCGTGCTGGAAAAATTCTCCTCGTTGCCAAAAACTTCCCGCGAACGCTTGAACGCCGAGAAATCAATTGCGCTTCTGCGCGATGCCAAAAAACCTTCAGTCGAGCTTGGCTCGTTGCGCACCGAGATGCTCGCCGTGCAAAAAGAGAATCGCGAGCTGCGCAAGGAAATGGACGACTTGAAAAAGAAGTTTGAGGCGCTCGCGGGCAAAACCGAAAAGTCCAAAACCAAACCGAATGGCCCGAGCATGAAGAACCAGGTCGGCGGCTGAGATTGCTCAGCTTTTGATTTTAGATGCTTCGATCAGCGTTTTCGCCAGGTCATCGCCCGTCCATTGATTTTCACTAAATATTTTGAAAATCCGGCCCCGCGGATCGATTACCATCGTCCTGAGATTATGGCTGATGCCAGCCGGTTGATTCGTATCCGGCCGCCAAAAAAGCAACCCGCACTGCTCGGCGATGGCGGTCACATCGATCAGATCTCCTGTCAAAAAGCTCCAGTGCTTCTCGTCGGCCCCGTGGCTCTTCGCATACTCGCGCAACACGCTGGGCGTATCAAATTCCGGATCAAACGTGATCGTAAACAAATGCCAATTCGTCGGCGTGTCTGCCGTGCTTTCCAATTTCTTTTGCGCATCCATGAAGTTCAACGACATCCGCGGGCAAAATGTCGGAAATGGGCAGCGCGTGTAAATAAATGTGAGCGCCACCGCCTGCCCCTTGTAATCGGCGAAGCTCACCGCCTTGCCCAGCTCGTTGGTGAAATGATACTCCGGCATCTCGTTGCCGACCTCCAGCGGCTCCACGTCCCGCACGCGCCGAAAATTTTCCGGCGCATTCGCCACTGACGTTGCGTTCGTGCTCAGTTTCCGGATGTTTTCAATCCACCCATCGCGCTCAGTGACCACCATCTTGAACGCGATTGAGTCACCCGGCTTAATCCCGCCCAGTTCCTTAGGGTCCTTCACCTCGAACGTCATCGTCATCGCGGCCATATAACCGGGGATTGCTTCATGCGCCACCTTCACCTTGTCCTTGTCTGGCATGACATCATGCACGACCCCTTTCACTTCAAAAGTTTTCGTGCCGCTATTGGTCACCCCGGCAACCGGCGTGTTTGAAGCCGATTGCTGATTGCAGCCCATCGCCAAAGCGGCCATCACGCAAACTTGAATTAGCAAAACTCTCGCGCTCACAACGCTATATGTTGCATCAATGCCATAATTTCCAATGTTTAATTTCAGTCTCACGCACCTTAAGGCCCCCGCCCCCACCCAATTTCTTTACAAATGCTTTACACAAATCCGTGTTTCTCCGGGTAAAATTCCTTATATTTGAATTCAGCGCAATCGCTCATGGAAACTAAACGCATACTGGTCATCGAGGACGACTCAGCCATCCGCCAGGGGTTGGTGGATGCCCTGCAATTTGCCGGCTACGAGACGTTGCAGGCCGCCAACGGTACCGATGGTCTGAAACAAGCGCTCGCCGCCACTTTTGATCTGCTCATGCTCGACCTGATTCTGCCCGGCGCGAGCGGCTTCGATATTCTGAAAGAGGTGCGCGCCGTTCGTGCCACCTTGCCGGTTATCATCCTGACTGCCCGTGGTGAGGAAGCCGATCGCGTGCATGGTCTGCGGCTCGGCGCGGATGATTACGTGGTCAAGCCGTTCAGCGTCCGCGAAGTGCTTGCGCGCGTCGAAGCCGTGCTCCGCCGTTCGCCGGAGCGCCCCTCGGTCCTTAACAAAATCTTGTTTCCCAAAGGCGTCGCCGATTTGGCCCGCTGCGAAGTGCGATTCGATAACGGCCAGCGCTCTGAACTTTCCGAGCGCGAAGTCGAGTTGCTCCGTTACCTGGCAAGCAATCCGGGCCGCGCCATTTCGCGCGATGAAATTCTCATTCGCGTTTGGCGTCTCAACCCCAAGCGCATGGAGACCCGCACCATCGACATGCACATCGCCAATTTGCGCGAGAAACTTCGGGACGATTCCGAGTCACCCAAAATCCTCCTCACCGTCCGCGGTAAAGGCTACATGATCGCGCAAGCGGCTGCAGCAGAGGCCTAATCCGATTATGAATGCCACGGTTCCTGAACAGCACGTTGGTTTGAAGTTTCCAATCTGCAATCTGCAATTTGCCATCCGCAATTCCGCATGAGCCGTCCCATTTACATTTGGGTTATTTTCGCGGCCGCTTTTGCCATTCTCCTCAGCGCCATGGGTTGGGTCAGTGCCACCGCCCTGCGCCTCGAGCGCGCGCAGCTCGAAGCCCAGCAAAAGGCCGCCTTCGAGGAAAACATTCGCCTCGCGCTCTGGCGCATGGACTCGGCCCTCTCGCCGCTCATCGTCCAGGAAAGCTCGCGGCCTTATTTCACTTACAATTCCTTTTACGCCGCCGAGCGCGCTTACAATCGCATGTTCAGCGAGCTGCGTCCCGGCGAAATCCTCGTGCCTTCGCCCCTCCTGGCGCAGACTTCCACCAATGTGCTGCTCCATTTTCAATTCGGTCCCGATGGCGTTTTGAGTTCGCCGCAAGTGCCGCTGGGCAATAAAAAGGAACTCGCCGAAAACCGCTACCTGACGCCCGCCCAAATCCAAACTGCTTCCGCTCGCATGGCCCAGCTTCGCCAGCTCGTTTCGCCCAATGCGCTCTTTGCCGCCTGCGCGACCACCTTGCCGCGTGAAATTGGGCTGACCAATAATTTGCTCGCGGGAAATACCGTTTATTACAATTCGCAGGCCGCGCCGCCCTCGCAGCAAGTCGAGCAAAGAAAAGACCTCTCCCAGATGCAGCGCAACGTCGCCGAGCTGCAGGCCCGCAGCCAGAGTTACCAGCAGGCCGTTAATTGGGGCGGACAAAATGGCGACAATGTCTTGACCCGCGCCAACGTGGCTGAGGGCATGGTGAAGCCGATCTGGTTTGGTGATGCGCTCGTGCTCGCCCGGCGCGTCTCCGTCGATGGGCAAAGCTATATTCAGGGTTGCTGGCTGGACTGGACGAACATTCGCAGCTCGCTCATCGCCAGTGTCAAAGACCTCCTCCCGCAAGCAAAGCTCCAGCCGATGAAAAGCGATCTGCCCGATCCTCAGGCGCGTATGCTCGCGGCCCTGCCGGTCCAGCTTGCGCCTGGCCCTCTGGCTCTGCCTGTCACTCCTGGGTTTTCACCTATTCGCCTCGCGCTCGGGCTCGCCTGGGGTTGCGTCATCCTCGCGGCGTTCGCCGTGGCGGCGCTGCTCTATGGCGCGGTTTCGTTAAGCGAGCGCCGTGGCGCGTTCGTTTCCGCTGTCACCCACGAATTGCGCACCCCGCTCACCACCTTCAAAATGTATTCCGAAATGCTCGCCGCCAACATGGTGCCGGATGAATCCAAACGCCGTCACTATCTGAACACGCTTTGTTCGGAGGCCAATCGCCTGAGCCACCTCGTCGAAAATGTCCTCGCCTACGCCCGCCTCGAGCGCGGCAGCGCCCGCAGCCGCGTCGAACGGCTCACCATGGGCGATCTGATCGAGCGCGTGAAACCGCGCCTCCTCGAGCGCGCCACCCAGGTCGGCCTCGCTCTGGTCGAAGACATCGATGAAAACGTTTTGCAGTCCTATGTCCATGTCGATGTCGCCGCCGTCGAGCAAATCCTTTTCAACCTCGTGGACAACGCCTGCAAATACGCCGCGCCCAGCGCTGCCGAGAAAATCCTGCATCTCGAAGCTTTGTCCGGCGGCAAATACGCCATGCTCCGCGTGCGCGATCATGGCCAGGGCATCAGCGCCGAGGGTGTCCGCCGCCTTTTTCGGCCCTTCAGCAAATCGGCCCATGAAGCCGCCCACACCGCCCCGGGCGTCGGGCTTGGTCTGGCCCTCTGCCGCCGGCTGAGCCGCAGCATGGGTGGCGATTTGCGCTTCGATGCGTCCATCAAGACTGGCGCATGTTTTACCCTGCAATTGCCCCTGAGCGTCTCGAATGGGCCCGTTCCTGACTCGGCCTCCCTCGGGTAGGGCGCGTGCACTCCGCTGCGCGCCGTCGGTAGGGCGTGTCACTCCGCTGCGCGCCATCGGGTAGGGCGCGTCACTCCGCTGCGCGCCGTCTGGTAGGGCGTGTCACTCCGCTGCGCGCCATCGGGTAGGGCGCGTCACTCCGCTGCGCGCCGTC
>DASWRJ010000420.1:0-2117 GCA_036403255.1 Verrucomicrobiia bacterium | reverse complement strand
GAAAAGGCGAAAGCGCTGTTCGGCGCCAGGGGGCGGCCCGTCCCCGGGCCAAACTCCGCCGCCGTGCGCGAGGCGGTGCCGCGGCCGGGGTTCAGTCCCTGATATGGCGTCTAAAACAGATATCCTACGGCTGGCGACACGTGGCAGCGCGCTGGCGCTGGCGCAGTCAAACCTGGTGGCGGCGCAATGCCGCGCGGCTTTTCCAAACCTTCAGGTCGAGCTAAACATCATCAAGACCACCGGCGATAAATTGCAGACCGCTTCCCTGGCCTCGGCGAATTTGCCGAAGGGGTTATTCACCAAGGAACTGGAAACCGCTTTGCTCAGTGGCGAGGCCGATTTGGCCGTGCATAGCTTGAAAGATTTACCGACTGAATTGCCCGCCGGCCTCATCCTTGGCGGTGTGAGCAAACGAGCAGATGTGCGCGATGCGCTCATTTATCGCGATGCCGAGTGGCTGTCTCGCAATGCCGCGGCGGGCCCGGGCAGGCGGGGCTTTGGCACGGCTCTGCGGATCTCTGATTTGCCGAATGGCGCAACAGTGGCGACAAGCAGCACGCGGCGTAGCGCGGAATTGCTCGATATGCGGCCAGACCTGAAGATCGTGCCCATCCGCGGCAATGTCGGCACACGTCTCAAGAAACTGGCCGAGCAACCGGAACTCGACGCGATTATTCTCGCCGCCGCTGGCCTCGAGCGGCTCTGCTTTCAATTTCTGCCGGATGGAAAACTCATCAGCTCGCACGCGAGCGGTGACCCGCAAATCACGGTTCCCCCCGGTCTACTGGCCACTCGGCTCGAACCGAGCGAGATGCTTCCCTGCGTCGGCCAAGCGGCGTTGGGTTTCGAGATTCGGGAGGGCGATTCACGGATGCAAGAAATCTGCAACGCCTTGACCGATCCTGACACATTCCAATGCGTCCTGGCCGAGCGCGCTTTTCTGCGCGGTCTGGGCGGCGGCTGCCAGGTGCCGGTCGGCGCGTACGCTGTCGCCAAAAATGGAATTATCAAGATGGAGGTCGTTTCGTTCCTGCAAGGCAAAGCCCGCCGCGCGGTTGCTGAGGCACGGCTTTCCTCGGCCGAAGAACTGGGCCGCGAATTGGCGATCCGATTAGTCTAAGCTTGCCAGGTTTGGAACTTTACCTGCGCTCTAATTCTCGGCATAGTTGGGTTGTGGAACGCGTCGTCAAAAAATTTCGTTCTTTTGCTGAAGCCGAGGCAGCGGAGTTAGAATACATGCGCTCGCTTACTGGCAATCAACGTCTTCAATTGCTCCTGGACCTATTACGCTCCAATCAGCCCGAACATGAACAAAGATTGGAGAGAGTTTACTGCATTGTTAAACTCCCACGGCGTTGATTATTTAATCGTGCGAGGTTATTGCCTGGCGTACCATGGAGTGCCCCGATATACGGGCGACATTGACTTCTTCATTCGCATTTCAGAGCAAAATGCGGAAAAAATCGAGCAAGTTATTCAGGAATTCGGATTTTCAAGCACCGGCCTTGGCAAGCAGGATTTTCTTCAGCCAGGGCAAGTCATTCAACTGGGATTCCCTCCCCACCGCATTGATCTCCTAAGCGCCATTGAAGCAGTTAGCTTCGATGAGGCTTGGGAGCACCGAATTCCCGCCGAACTCGATGGCTTGCCCGTTTTTATGCTGAGCAAAGATTTGCTGATTCGAAATAAAGAGAAGTTGGATCGCCCTCAAGACCGAGTGGACGTCCAACGTCTAAAACAAAAATAAAAGGCCCTTCACCGAACTAGGGCAACACGAGCAGGCGAAATTACCTATTTTCTTTTATTCCATTGATGACCTGATCAATTGCGTCACGTTCATTTTCTTTTACTGCTTCCAGACCATTATAAGTCACATAAGGCAGCAGATTGCCGGACCTCAACCATTTTTCCTCCTAAAGTTGTCCATCTTGGAAATCGCTAACCATTATTCCTTGAAAATATTTACTTTGTACAGGTTGAGTAGGCCTGTTGAGAATTCTTTCTCCCGCAAATTCGATCAAATCGTTCTCTGTCACTGGGCCGGGTGCCTTTCTGGCCGCGCTTTCCCGTAAAGCACCAGGAATATCGGGTGATTGGAACGTAACGCATGCACTGTC
>DASWRJ010000419.1:0-4082 GCA_036403255.1 Verrucomicrobiia bacterium | reverse complement strand
GCGAAGCAATTTGGCGAGATCCTCTTTGTGCGTAAAATCCGTGACAACGCCTTCTTTCAGGAAACGGTTGTACTCAGAATAAAATTTCTGGTAACCCTCAGCCTCCTTCTCACTTTGTTCTTCAAGAAATTTCAGGAAGCGGCCGGTGAGGACACGATTGAGCTTTTGCATGAGCGAGGTGTCCTGCATGGTTTCACGGGAAATGTTCAGCGGGAGATCCTCACTATCCACGACGCCTTTCAAGAAACGGAGCCACTCGGGAAAAAGGCCCTTGGCGCGCGATTGGATGAGGACTTTGCGGCAATAAAGGTGGACCTCAGATTCGGTGCGGGCCATGCCCAGCGTTTCGAAATTCTTTTGCGGCACGAAGAGCAAAGCCTGAATGGCCAAAGGCGCATCCGCCGCGAAATGCAGCCGGTATAGAGGCGCTTCCTGATCGTGACCGATGTATTGATAAAATTCGTTATACTCCTCGTCTTTGATCTCGCTCTTTTTCCGCGCCCAAATGGCTTGCACCGTATTTTGCTTTTTGCCATTCAGCTCGATCGGGAACTGCACAAAATTCGAGTAACGCTTAATAATGCGCTGGAGTTCAAATTCCTTCGTAAAATTTTTGGCATCTTCCTTAAGCTCCAGAGTGATCTTAGTGCCACGCGGCAAGTCTGGCGCAGGCTCAATTTCATAGCCGCCGGTGCCTTCGCTCGTCCAATTCCAGCCTTGCTCATCCGGCAAAAGCGAGCGAGTCAGGACAGTCACTTTCCTGGCGACCATGAAGGCTGAGTAAAAGCCGACACCGAACTGCCCAATCAGTTTAGCGTCCGGCCGTTGCTCTTCCGCGAGCTGTTTGAGAAAGGCTTTTGTCCCGGAATGCGCAATCGTGCCGAGATTTTCCACAAGCTCCCCATGCGTCATGCCGCAGCCGGTATCTGTAAATGTGATGGTGTTTTCCTTTTCGTCCGCGCTGATTGAAATCCCGGGAGATATTTCAGGCTGAAAGAGTGGTTGGCCCGAGGCCTGGGTGAATCGAAGCTTTTCGCAGGCGTCAGCCGCATTGGAGATGAGCTCGCGCACGAAGATCTCTTTGTCCGTATAAAGCGAATGAATGACAATATCCAGCAACTGCTGAATCTCGGCCTGAAAATGATGTTTTTCCGCAGTACTCATGTGATGTATTGGATAGGTGAAAGCACCCGAAGTCGTCAAGGGGCATTCACATCCAGAAACTCACATTAGAACCAGGATTATAAAAAATGCTCAAACAGCGCGACGCAGAAGCCGTAGGGATTTCACCTTATTTCGTGTTGGTGTGGCTTCGGTTTACGTACTTTATATGAAAAGAAGCTCGAAAAACCAAATAGAAGGCCGCGGCCGGGAACTTAAAGGCAGCCTTAAAGAAAAGGCCGGGCGAGCCATGAACCGCCCGGGCATGGAAAACCGCGGCACAGCACAAAAGTATGTAGGCAAGTTGCAGAAAAAGGTCGGCGACCTGGATAAAGACGCAGAAAAGGAAATCGATTAAGGGATTCCTCTTCCGCAAGCCGGTTAATTGGGCGCATCAGGGAATGATGGGTAAACCGGAATTGCGGAAGAGGTTTTTTGTGTACGGATATAACCAAGCTCACGGTACCGGTCTGCCATCTTCTTGAGTTGTTAAACTGAGCAGCTATTGCCTAGAATCTGCTCATGACCAACTGCAATACTTTCCGTCTGCATTTCTTTATCCCTTCTCTTATTGCATTCATTCTTCTGAGCGGCAGATTGTCCGAAGCTGCTGAATATTTTCCACCGCCGGATTCTGAGGGAGGCTGGAGAACTGCCAAAACCAGCGCTGAAGTGCGAGCCAATGCGGGGATGGATTTGAAGAAGCTTGAACAAGCGTACGATCTCACCGAGCGGTCCACCCAAAATGGCGGGCTAGTGGTTGTGCGGCGCGGTTATTTGGTTTTTGAGAAATATTTTGGGCGGGCCCATCGCAATGCAAACCCGGACATGGCCTCTACTGGAAAGGCCTACACGAGCATTGCTTGCGGAATTATGCTGAAGGAATTTCATGACAAAATTCCTGATGGATTGGCCACAAAAGTTTTCACCGAGCAGTATTTGCCAGAAGCATTTCCGCTGGATGATCCGCGCAAGGCGGAGATTACCCTCGGGCAATTGCTTTGCATGACGGCCGGTTATCACGGCGAAGGCACAAGCCCGGGAGTTGTGAACGGACAGGTCGTTCCCCTCAAGCCGGTGCCCGGACAAAATATCCGCAATCTCGATATGTCCTCGATTCGCACGGTGCTTTGGACCAATGCCGGCGCCGGCTACTCCTATTCTTCTCCTGCGCCACATATTGCCTCGATGGTGCTGCGGCGCGTCACCGGAATGGAACTGCAAGATTACATCAATGAACGCCTGGCGAAACCATTGGGCTGGGGCGCGTGGGGTTATTGCCTGCATCGAGGCGATTTCACCATGCCACATGCAAACGGAGCCGGAAGCATTGCGGTCCATGCGACCGATGCCATGCGATTTGGATACTGCCTGCTGCATAAGGGCAAGTGGGGCGAGAAGCAACTTGTACCAGCGGACTACATCGAGCTTTGCAACAAGCCTTCTCCTTTCAATCCGCACTCTCCTTACACACTCATGTTCGAGCATAACGCCGATGGTCATGTGGCCGGAGCGCCGCGCGACGCCTATTACAAATCCGGCGCTGGTGGATTCGGGCTTTTCATCGTGCCGTCGCTGGATTTGGTGATTTATAAAATGGGTGGGAACAATGGCCAATATGATCCAACGCTGACCGGACTGCCCCAGGAGCACGATTATGATGGTTCACGTGACAAATGGACTCCCATCCCACGCGGCCCATTCCACGAAGGGAGCATGGGTGGCGATGACGGGCTTCGCCGCGTGCTTGAGATGGTTTCGTCGGCAGTGTGCGAATGATCAACTAAATGCACGTGAAGCCGGAATGGTTGCCCTGGATTGCATGCTTGTTTTGCTGCGGGCAGAGCACATTCGCTCCTACTGAAGCACAAGCAGCCTCATTAACTCGCACCAACCTGCTGCAATATGTTTCTGGTTCCAGTGGAGAGCTGCGCGCCGTCCGGACGACGCTCGAGTGGGAGCACCGGCGTCGAGCAATCCTAACAGCCATGCAGGAAGTAATGGGTCCATTGCCTGGAATTGAAAAGCGAGGTGCATTGCAGCCGCGGGTGATTGAAGAAACAGATTGTGGGACATACGTGCGCCGTTTAATCGAATACCATGCCGAACCGGGCAGCCGCGTGCCTGCTTATTTGCTGGTGCCGAAAGCGGCCTTTGCGCGCAAAGCCCCTGCCCTTTTAGCGCTGCACCAGACTCATGCGCTCGGGCAAAAGGTTGTGGTGGGTCTGGGCAACAGCCCCGATGACGAATATGGTGTGGAATTAGTTAAGCGCGGCTTTATCGTGCTTGCGCCGCCCTATCCCCTGCTCGCGGAATACAATCCTCCTCTGACCCAGCTCGGTTACGTGAGCGCGAGCATGAAGGCGATTTGGGACAACATGCGGGGCCTGGATTATCTCGAAACTTTGCCCTTTGTGAAGACAAATGGATTCGGCGCGATTGGCCATTCTCTGGGCGGACATAATGCGCTCTTCACCGCAGCGTTCGACCAAAGGATCAAAGCAATCGTTTCGAGCTGCGGATTTGATTCATTTCAGGATTATAAGGATGGAAATATCAAGGGCTGGACCGGCCTGCGCTACATGCCAAACCTAAGTAAATATTCTATGGCCGAACTGCCATTCGATTTTTCGGAGATCATTGGAGCGCTCGCGCCGCGCTCTCTTTTTGTCAGCGCGCCGACTGGCGATCATAATTTTAAATGGCGAAGTGTTGACGCAGTCGTGGCAACGGCGAAGCCAGTTTATGAACTATATGGCGCAAGCGAGAAGCTCCAGGTGCGGCATCCAGATTGTAAGCACAGCTTTCCTCCAGAAATGCGGCAGGCGGCATATGAAGTATTGGAAAACGTGCTAAAGCGCTGAAACATTCCCCTAACTCACTCTTTTCTGAGCGCTGGCGTTTTGATAGGCAGCTTCATC
>DASWRJ010000418.1:0-12072 GCA_036403255.1 Verrucomicrobiia bacterium | reverse complement strand
TGGCGCGGCTGCTCGGATCGCGCGCAAGCCTGGCGAACGAATTGAAGTGCAGGAAAGTAATAAGTTCCGAAGCTATTACTCGTCAGGCGAACCCCTCGCACATACTGGGAACTGAAGCGATGATTAAACGTTTCAACTTACAATTCATCTGAGGCACAGCGCGCGCTTGTGTCACACAATTGGAACTTGCAGGTTTGCATATCCGGGTGTATGGAGTAGTCATTGCTTAACCCCAGAAAATTGCTCCTCGTTGAGGACAGCGAGGATGATGCCTTTTTCCTGCGTCTGGCTTTTCAGAAGATCGGTTTTACCGCGCCTCTGGATCATGTGCTGGATGGACAGGAAGCTGTGGACTATATAAGCAGGACCGGCAAGCACGCCGCACTCATTGCTGCGCCGCCGCCTCGGCTCGTCATACTCGATATTAAGATGCCGAGCCTCTCCGGCCTCGAAGTGCTTTCTTTCATTCGCACCCAGAGTCAATTCCCGAAGTTACCAGTGCTGATTTGGACCTCCTCGTTTTTGCACCGCGATCACGATCGCGCCCTTGCGCTGGGCGCAACGCATTACGTGGTCAAGCCGCTTGGGCATGAAGGCTTCGGCGCTGTCGCTCGCCAAATCCAGGAAGTTTGGCTGGCGTTGCAAATGAAAGAGTCTGCAACAGCTTCCGCCGCCGGGATACGAAGCGCGGAGCGTCCAACCAGTCGCAGTTAGATCCATAAAGAAAACATCCTTTCTCCAGTCGTCGTTCGCTACCTTCCCCGGTCCCAGATTTTTAATTTGAGCTGCGGTCTTTTCGAGTGCTTTGCCTATTTCTCCAGGTTCACCTATTTCACCTATATGTTCTATTTCTCCAGGTTTGCCTAATTAACCAGCTTCACCAGGTACGTTAGAGACCAGTCCCCCCTCGTGCTAAATCTTCCCACAGCGGGAAGAAATGTTTTCTCCCGCCGAAATCGAAAACGAAAAAAAGTGAAACATCATGAAATCGAAATACATCATCATCGGAATCGCCTCAGTCGCCGCAGTGGCGCTCGCAAACTGCGGATTCAGTCAACCGGTTGCAGGTTCAACTACTGACTCGGCCACTGGAGCGCTTCAGCCTCTAGTGGACGGCTTGGCCGGAAAATATGGCTGGCTCACAACCTTAATCCTGGCCATTGGCTCGCTGCGCATCCTGTTCAAGCCGCTCATGATTGCCCTGGAGAACGCCTTGCAATCTGAACCCGAAAGGCTGGCGCGCCTGCAAAAATTCGAGGCTGGGCCCATCTACAAAACCGTGGCGCTTGTGCTGGATCTCGGCGCCTCAATTAAACTGCCGCTGGTCAGACCGCCCGCAGATCTGAACAAATGATAACCTCCATTCTCACCATCCTGGCTGCGTTGGTTCCATTTGTCATATGGCTCTGGAAAAAGCGCGACCAACAACAAAGTGATCCCGATGAAAACTTCAAACGACGTTCCGAGCAAATTGCGCGGGAAATTGTCCAGCGCGATCCGGCTGCTGCCAATCGCGCTCTGGATGATGACCTCGAGCGGTTGCACACATTACAAAGTCATCAGCGCGGAGCGGGCAGTCCTCCCTCTGCGGACCGGTGAATCTTTCACTGCTCCGCAGGATGGCTGGTTTGTGCCTGACGCGCGCTGGCAGGAAATCAGGCAGGCCATAGCCCGCCAAATCCAGGAGCTGGAAAACAAATGATTGCCCAACTGCCAACTCCATCGACTGTTCAGTTGGTCAACTTCCTGCTGGGCGGCGCCGGCGTGTTATCCCTCCTGTACCTGGTGCTTTGCGTCTGGCACAAGGGCCGCGACCTCCTCGGGGTCGCGCACCCTTTGCGGATTGAACCAGTCGAACCGATGACCAACCGCGAATTGCGCCTGGCGCTCGAGAAGCTCGAAATGCGGTTTTCGCAATTGGAAGCGAAGCTGGAGCAACAGTTCCTCCTGCTCAATTCCACGCGAGAACAGCAATTCAACCATCTGCTGGAAAAAATCAATCAAGTGGACCAATCGGTCCAGCGGCTGGTCGGCAGGATGCAGGAGCGTTAAACCTCCACCGCTTCACACGTGGCGGCTTCTTCCGCGGCCAGCTCAGGCAATGGAATGACATTGCTTGGCAACGCGGGAGTGGTCGCCCGTTCTTTCGCGCGCGCCAAGGTCTCGGCTACATCCTCGGAGATGGTATCCACGGGGATGTGCAGGAAGCCGGGATGCTCTTCATTAAGCTCGGCCGCCAGCGTTTCTGCTTCGTCTTTAGACATCAGCTTCTTGCCGGCGCCCGTTCGTTGATCCTGGATTGCTATCCAACTAATTATATGCGTCTTTTCCATACTGCTTAGGTAATACAGCCGCTGGCATCATGGTATCAGGCAAAGCGAGCCTAACTTGATTAAAAACAACTACCTCCGCATAGGGGACTTCAGGGATTGTTCTCCTTCGGAGTGACTCTTCTTCCTCAATGATCTTCAATTGTGCTAAACCATTCAGAATAAAAAAAGTGCGGCGACAAAATCACCGCACTTTTCAGGTAACCCTGACACCGCAGCTTTTGACTACCGTCTGCAGCCGTCAATCATCATCCTCATTATCATCAGAATGATTCAGGCAATTGCGAAGCGCATTGGCCAATGTATCAATTTGCTGGGCGGCCGCGCCACGCACCCAATTATTGTCAGAATCGCCTCCAACCCGCTTGTGAATGTCCGTAATCGTGTCCTCCGCGTCATCGAAATTCCCGGTTTGCATCTGGAGGATGGCTTTATTCACTGTTTGCAGCAGTGAAAACTGCCGTTGCAGGCGGGTGGTGTCATCACTGCCGACGAGGTCAGTCAAACTCAGGGCGGCAATCGCCTGTTGCAGCCCGATGAAATCGCAACTCACAGTTGATACGCCCGCGCTCCTCGGGCCGCGTGCGCGCACCGCGACGTTCGAGCTGTCAGTGGTTGTGAGCGCGACTCTCGTGGTCTCTGGACCATCCCGCGAGAGCAGCCCAACGTAATAGCTCGCGCTACCCGCACAAATCGGCGGATCAAAGCGCAAGGTAATCACACTGCCGTTCTGCGTGATGGACGTTGGTCCCTGGCTTCCGGTCCCGCCTGTTGAGAGGACAAAGGCCTGGTTCCCATTTGTGCCGCTGCCATTCAAATCCACATTCGAGACCGTATTCCCGAAATTTATGCTGAGAGCTGAAACGCAGGGTGCAAAACCGGGGCAGGGCACAGTATTCGTCAGGCAGTCAAAGACGAAGCTGAACACAGGCCCATTATTTGTCCGGCAGCGAACCACTTCGGAGCCGCCGACATTATTGGTCAGGCACGATATGAAACGCCGCTCGGGAAACCGCGCCGTCACGCACAGCGAAATGTTCGTATCCGGAAAGACGTTGGTGAAGCATATGAAATTGCCCGTTGAGTTCGTCAGGCACTGGACGATGTTCGTTCCCGGGACAGTTGTGGAGTAACAGAACACCACGTTTGTCGCTGGAGTAACATTGGTCACGCAAGCGATCAGATTTGTTCCGCCGACAATATTCGTCCGGCAAACCACTCCGTTCGTTGACATCGCGACAAGATTTGTCAGGCAGAGCAGGGAATTAGTAAAGCACGGCGTCTGAATCCCGTTTGTCGGTGAGAGTCCCGTCAAATCGATTTGATATAAGTATCCGTACAATCCCGCAGCGGGTGCTCCCGATCGCCCCTTCACCACCTGATTTCTCAGAAAACCGGTTCCGGTCGTGCCCGGCAAGCTGAAAGCCGATGCATTACTATCGATTGAATTCGTGCAATTCGGATTGAAAACACACTCCAATGCCGGCTCCGCCACTTGGACCACATTCAAGGTCGCTGCCGGTGAACTCACGGACAACAACGCCCCACATATAGACACCAGGAATTTCTTCATGCCTTTCCTTTTCGTTGAAGTTAGAACCAAAACCCTCCTAACCGGAAACACCGGCTCGGACGAGGTCGAATCTGCGCCAGCTTTTAGGAAAGAAAATTGGGGTAAAGCCCTCCCCGCCGTGAAAGTTTCATATCTCGCATTAATTCCATACGAAAACTCGCGAGCTGAAGCGTTTGCTGCTTTGCAATTTGGAAGCTCCCGTGCCGAAATTGGAGATGTGAAAACTTGCGCTTCGCAGCAATCCGAATATTCGGTTTCGAGGAAGGAGTGGCGCCATTTCGGTTGACATGCGATCAACCAAAATGGCGCTGTGGATGAAAAATGTCCCTTCAACCAACACCACCTTGGCCGTGAAATCTTAGCCAGACGAACGAGCGGAAAAAGTGGGGTTCTTGCCCTAGTGACCGGGCCTGTGTTTCGCCGAGCCCGATTACTTCCTTAATGCCGGGGTTTTATTTTTTAAACTTCTTACCCTGCATTTGCGGATTGAAGATACCGAAAAAAGGCGCAGCATCGGCGCCGCAACCAGCAGTCCATTGCCAGCCCAAAGTGTTCTGCGCGAGATCCGCGGAAAGCTACTGCCTGCTTTTCGCAAAAGTTTCCCGCGCCCATGCCCGAAACGCGCTTTGCGCCCTATCACCTTCCAGTGGAAATCCTGCATGCTGCACCATCCAAATTATCGCAATTCCATCTGTCGGGCGGATTTCCATATTCGTGGCGTAGGCGCCGCCATGCCCGAAGTTCTCGCCGTCCACCGAAAATCCCAATCCGTAGCTTTCCTTGACGGAACCAGGCGTTTGCCGCTTCTTCAATTCCGCCAGGGCCGCTTCGCTGATATAGCGATGGCCATCGAGTTGCCCGCCATTGAGCAGCATCTGGCAAAAACGCGCCGTGTCCTGCGCCGTGGAAAACAATCCCCCAGCGGGCATGGCAAAACGATGGATGTGATCGCTCAACGGAAACTGCAGTTGCGTAATCGTCGTCTCTTCCAATCCATTCTTCGCGGAATTTGGCTTGTAAGATTTGGCGATGCGCCTGGTCTGTTTCTCATTTGGCCAGAATGTTGTGTCCTTCATCCTGAGCGGTTCAAACAATCGCTTGCGCATAAACTCTTCGTAAGGCATGCGAGAAACCACCTCGATTACGCGCGCTGCTGTGTTAATGCCCGCGTTGGAATATTGATAGTGCGTGCCGGGTTCCGCTTCGAGCGGCGTCATCGCATAGCTTCGCACGGCCGCGGCCAGCGGCAGCCCATCAAGCGTCGGTTCTTCCACCTGGGACTTGAATGGCATTCCACTCATGTGGCTGAGCAAATCGCGGAGAGTCACGCGGCGGGCTGGCTTCCGCAGAACGACGTGCGTGGCATCTTTTTCGGCGATTAACATTTGTCCTTTAAACTCGGGCAAATATTTTTCCACCGGATCGTCCAGCGCCAATTTGCTTTCATCAACAAGCATCATAAACGCTGTTGTGGTCATCGGTTTCGATTGGGAGGCGATCCAAAACATTGCGTCCTTGCGCATGACCTTGCCTGCTCTAATGTCCGAATAACCGGCCGCTTCGGTGGCGAGTATGTTCGTTTTGCTGACAACCAGCGCAACCGCCCCAGCCAGCGCGTGGCGCTCGACGAACGGCTGCAGCACAGCAGTTCCGCTCGTTGCGCACCTCCCGTTGACAGGTAAGATGCAGGCCGCCATCAGAAAAAACAGACGATAGAGTTTCATTTTTTAGAAAGATTAGCGGTTTGGAATTTTCGGCAGTTCACTCCATACCAAGCCGTGCCTGCATTTCCTCGAGTGGCACGTTTTTCGTTTCCGGCATCAAAAATTTCACCCAAGCCAGTTGCAGCACCATCATGAAACAGAAAAACAGGAACACATATCCCGGAGCAAAGGCCGTGACCATTCCTGGAAAAAACGTCGTGAGCAGCGCCGCAAATATCCAGTGCGTGAAGCTTCCCAGCGATTGTCCGGCTGCTCGATGCTGATTGGGGAAAATCTCCGAGATGAAAACCCAAATCACCGCTCCCTGCCCAATGGCATGGGCGGCAATGAACGCAAAGATGCAAGCTGGGACAATCGCAAAATGCTGGGAAAAGAAGGCCGAGGCCGTGGCTCCCAGTGACAAAATGTATCCAAAGGAACCGATATAGAGGAGGGTTCTTCTGCCCAAACGATCGATTAGCCACAAACCAACAAAGGTGAAAATCAAATTCGTGATGCCAATGCCGACGGACGTCAGCAGCGCGGCCTTGGCCCCAAGCCCGGTCATTTCAAAGATACGCGGCGCAAAATAAAGCACGGCATTGATTCCCGAGAGCTGATTGAAAAAAGCAACGAGAAAAGCCAGCATAATTGGCCGCCACATTGCCCCTGACCAAAAGCCTTTTGCACCTGCACGTTCATTTGCGGCGGCTGCGATTGTGTTTGCTTCCGCTTCCAATTGCTCGGCAGTTGCTTCCGGCTCGATCTGCTTCAGCACCCGCAGCCCCGCCGCACGGTCGCCCTTCTTCGAAATTAACCAGCGCGGGCTTTCCGGAATGCCAAAACACATCACCGTGTAGATAATGGACGGAAAAGCCGCCACTCCCAGCATCCAGCGCCAGGCGTTCTCACCTGTTCCCTTCAAAAAATAATTCGACGCAAACGCCACGATAATCCCAAAGACAATGTTGAACTGAAACATTCCCGCGAGCCGACCGCGATATTTTGCCGGGGCTATTTCCGAGATATATAAAGGCGCAGCCACCGTCGAAATGCCAATGCCGAGCCCTCCAATAAGCCGCGCAATGGTAAATGATTGGATGTTCCACGCATACCCGCAGCCAATTGCGGAAATCAAATAGAGCACGCCTACCCAAAGCAGCGTGGCCCTGCGCCCGAAGCGATCCGCTGGCCAGCCGCCCAGCAATGATCCGAGGACCGTCCCATACAGCGCCGAAGCCATCGCAATCCCGTGCAATCCCGGCGTCAATTTCCAGAGTGCTTGAATCGTCTGTTCCGCCCCCGAAATCACCACCGTATCAAAGCCAAACAAAAAACCCGCCAGCGCCGATGTGATTGACCAATATAGAATCCGTCCTTTCATGCTAGTCCTTTATTGGTTGCTCCAGGCACTTTTCAGTTCGTGGACTTCGAGCGCGGCGAGCTTCGCTCTCCCGCCCTGTGCGGTCACTCCCAATTCCATGTTGTCGAGTTTCGGTATAAATGGCATCGGCACATACGTCAGGCCATCGCTGGCAAAGACCTCCAAAGCCATGCGATCGCAGAAAATCCGCAGCCGCTGTTTGCCCGCGCGCAGTGGAGCCGGGGCGCGCATTTTATTGACCACGAGTTCCTGCGCCTTGGCATCGTACGCAATCGTTGCCCCGCGCACATTGAACACCACCTCGCTGGCGGTCCCAGGTTCAATCTCGACCGCTAGTTCAACTAACTCTCCTTTTATGCCCGCCAGCGGATTCGCTCTTTCCGCGTCCAATGTGATTGATTTTACTCGATGCGATTTATGCCGCAATCGAGCCAATTCCGCCACGGGTGTCCACGTCAAACGCGGACCAGCACCTGTCTGCGTTAATTTCAACTCCAGCGGAATGGTCATCGATTGGTTGAAGGGCATGCCTGGCGTTGGTGTTTGAAACCAGCCCATTTGCACGCGCCGTCCATCCTTGATTGGCATATCACTGAACGTTTGCGCGGCGTAAAAGCCTTGTCCGCGATGGCCTGGCAGCTTGCCGGTCTCGGGCGTGAATTTTGTCCCATCAAAAGTGCCCACCATATATTCGCTGCTGGCTGCGGTTAGGACCCATTTGGTTTGCTTCGCGTCGCCATCAATCGGCAGTTCAAAAAAATCCGGGCACTCGAAAAAGCCCGCTGTTTCGCTCATGACCGTCCAGTTCTTCAAATCAGGTGAACTCAGAAACTGGATCGTGTGCACCTTGTTCTTCTCCACGTAAAGTGTCATGACCCATTTCCCGCTCGGCGAATGCCAGATAACTTTTGGATCGCGATTGCCGCCGGTAATTTGTTTCACCACCGGATTGCCGCTGAATTTAGTGTAGCTCCGGCCATCGGTACTCGAAGCCAGGCATTGCACGGATGTATTTCCCGCCGCAGTGTAAATGAGAACCTGGGCGGGGTCGCTCGGCGTCCCCAATCCGCTCGTATTCGACCAATCGACCACCGCGCTTCCGCTAAACATCGCGCCCAGCGCATCTGGCGCCATGACGTCGCCCAACTCGCGCCAATGCACCATGTCGCGGCTTACCGCGTGGCCCCAATGCATGTTTCCCCATTTCCAGCCATACGGATTGTGCTGAAAAAATAAATGATACTCCCCGCGATAGAAAACCATGCCGTTCGGATCATTGTTCCAGCCGCGCCGTGGCGAAAAATGGAACTGCCCGCGCAACGGCTCGCGGTAAAGATTTTCCGCTCCTTGAATTGCGTCGCTTTCCTCAATCGCACTCAGCGCCCGCGAATCCTCCCGCAGCTTATCGACTTGCAGCGTCACGGTTTTCCCGCGCCACCCGCTCACATCCATCGGCGCCCACCAGTCCGGCTTTCCATCTGCCAGTTCAATATCGTTGCGCACTTCAGCCTTGCCATCCACCAAAGTCGTCACCACTCGCAGAGGGGCGCCATTTTTGATTGGAATATTTAAGTAACGCTTCTCAATTTTGAAACTGCGCTTGGCATTGGCCAAAAGCATCGGCGGTTTCCGGTCCGTTTGGACAATCTGGTCCACATTTATATGGCCCCAGCCGCCCTTCGCCATGTCCACAATCTGAATCACCGCACGCGCGCCCGCTAGTTCGCTCACATCCCAAAAGGAGGGAGCCAGTGCCTCAGTACCGCCCGACTTATCATTTGGGCCAGTCGCATTGCGCACAATCTTCCCGCCTACCAGCAAATTGATGCAGGTCTTCTGTGTATCTTTTCCCCCGCCAATGAGAAAAGTGATAAACCTCCGCTCAATCCTGAACTCAGGCGAAGTCAGCGTGCCGGTGCTAGTGTCGCCCTGATAAAACGAATTCGCCAATCCTTTGCCCATGTATCCATCCACATGCATCTGCCCAGGCAATGTCCCGCGTGCCGGCCCCGGGCCAAATGCTTCGCCTGTCGTTTTCCATGACCCATAATCGGCTCCTTCGAAATCAGCGATTAGAATATCGTCGGCCGCTTGCAGATGGGCAGCAGTCAGAAATGCGGCATACAAAACGACGCGTCTGAGCAAATGGCTTGTGCGTCCGAGAAATTGGCAGCTAAGGGCGAGTAAGTTGTCGCTTGCCGGGAAAATCAGGAATCTCATGGGCAGCAATAGAATACAATTTTGGCATTGGTAGCCAGACGTATTTAAAGGCTGCCGAGAGTTTCATATTGAGCTACGTTCGCAACCATGAAGCCACGTTCTCTTCAATTGCTAATTCTTTTCGGGTGTCTGCAATTAACCACCTCTTGCTCGCACCCGGTTAAGATGACCCTCGATGAATTCGCCAGCCTCGCACCATTTAAAGGCAAAGTTACCGACGTAGAGAAACTTCGCGACCAACCCCCGCCCACGAGTATTTCCGGTCCAGACTATCAGGTCACGGTCGTCAAACCGAATGGCGGCAGCATTATCATTACGAAGATTAGCACAAGCCTTTTTTCGGCTTCTCAACTCGAAAAGCTCACCGCGAAAGGTGCCTGCGATCTCCCCAAAGAAATCATTGAGTGTGCACGTAATTTGCCACAGAGGCCAAACTGATCACCAACCCTCGTAATGACAAGTTTCATTCGTTCATTCCTGACTTGCCTTGCCATGGCCGTGCTGATTCCAACTGTGGCCGATGCAGCCGTGCGCTCGCCCGATCCAGGCCGGCCACTATCTACTCATTTAGGCATCGAAGGCACACACTTCACCATTAACTCCAAGCCCGTCTTCCTCTACGGCATCAGCTATTACGGGGCACTGGGCGCTTCCGAGGATTTTATGCGGCAGGATCTCGCGGACATGCAGCGCGATGGCTTCAACTGGATTCGCGTTTGGGCCAACTGGTCATCATCTTCGAATAATGTCTCTGCCATTGATGAGAAAGGCGAGCCACGGTCTCCATTTCTGCAAAGGCTCCAATGGCTCATGGCCGAGTGCGACCGGCGCGGCGTGGTCGTGGATGTCACCCTTACTCGTGGCAATGGCAGCCGCAGTTCGCCCCGGCTCCAAACGCTGGCAGCGCACCGCCAGGCTGTTGAAACTCTTATCCACGGCCTTAAGACTCACGCCAATTGGTATCTCGATCTCAGCAACGAGCGCAACGTGCGCGATGCTCGCTTCACCAGCATTCAGGACCTAAAGGAGCTGCGCGATCTGGTCAAGCAACTCGATCCCACTCGCCTCGTCACTGCTTCCGATGGCGGCGATATTTCGAAAGATGCTCTCCAAGGTTATTTGCTGGATGCT
Source organism: Verrucomicrobiia bacterium (assembly GCA_036403255.1). GTDB lineage: Bacteria > Verrucomicrobiota > Verrucomicrobiia > Limisphaerales > JAQGOV01 > JAQGOV01. The sequence continues at coordinate 1,731 of DASWRJ010000418.1, read as the reverse complement.
CAACTTGATTTCATTGCGCCGCATCGGCCGCGGGATCAAGATTCCCCCGCTCAGACCGAAGCGAAGTCCCGCGAATACTTTGCATGGATGAAACAATTTGGCCGTGTCACGCCGCTTCATTATCAGGAGCCATTCCGGCGCGGCTATGGTAAATGGCAACCCACGGCAAAGGACTACGCGGCTGATCTGCGCGGTGCAATCGCTGGCGGCGCTGCTGGTTGGTGCTTTCATAATGGCAGCTCCAGAAGCAGTGAAGGCCCACAACGTTCTTTTGATCTCACCAGGAAAAGACTTTACGAGCAGCTCGACCAGGAAGAGTTGGCCGCGCTCAAAGAACTACAAACGGTTATTGCAAGCCGCCAAGCTAAATAGCGTTCAGTCCAAAATTTGCATGCCCGCGTTTCTAAAGAGGGTATTGGCATGCTCCGCAAAATTTGGTACCTCCATGCCTATGCGCCCCATCATTCTGCTGATTTCCCTTTGCCTTACTTTCGCGAGCGGCCCATTCGCCCTGGCAGAGGCGAATTTCTCACCCAGGAGCGCCAAGCCATTTTCGGACCCAAACTACTTTCCGCTCGCCGTCTGGCTGCAAAGCCCGAGCCGCGCATCCGAATTCCGCAAAGCAGGCATCAACACCTACGTCGGACTCTGGCGAGGGCCAACTGAAAGGCAATTGGCCGATTTGAAAAGCGCGGGCATGTATGTCATTTGCCATCAAAACGCAGCCGCGCTCGCGCACCTCTCTGAGCCCACGATTATTGGCTGGATGCATGGCGACGAGCCGGACAACGCCCAATCCAAAGGCCAGGGCCAGGGTTACGGTCCGCCCATTCTGCCCGAGAAAATCATCGCCGATTATCAGAAAATCCGCGCTGCCGATCCTTCGCGTCCCGTATTGCTCAACCTCGGCCAAGGTCTCGCCTATGACAATTACATCGGTCGCGGTGTGCGTCGCAATCATCGCGAGGATTATCCCGAATACATCAAAGGCTGCGACATCGCTTCCTTCGACATTTATCCCGTGGTGAACGAGAGCAAGGAAGTGTCGGGCAAACTTTGGTTCGTCGCCCAGGGCGTCGAGCGTCTCGCGAAGTGGTCACGAGGCGAAAAGCTTGTTTGGAATTGCCTCGAATGCACGCGCATCAGCAATCTCGAACGCAAAGCGACTCCGCATCAGGTCCGTTGCGAAGCCTGGATGTCGCTCATTCACGGCTCGCGCGGGCTCATTTATTTCGTGCATCAGTTTAAACCGACTTTCCGTGAAGCCGCGCTGCTCGATGACAAGGAAATGCTCGCCGCCATCACGGAACTGAATAAGCAAATCACCGAACTCGCGCCCGTCCTGAACAGCCCCAGCCTGAAAGAAAAAGCGCGAGTGGAATCCAGTAACTCAGAAGTGCCTATCGCCACGATGCTCAAGCGGCATGATGGGGCGACTTATCTTTTTTCTGTCGCGATGCGTGAAGGGAAAACAACCGCTGAGTTCAAGCTGGAAGGAATTCCGGAAACATATTCCGTGCAAGTGCTCGGGGAAAATCGCTCGCTAAAGCTGGATAAAGGGGTTCTGCGGGATGACTTCGATATCTGGGATGCTCATATCTATAAAATCGGCCCGCTCCCATAGCTGCGCCGAGGCGGTGCTACTCGACTCGGTTCACATGCTTTAGCCCTACTGCCCACCAGGCGGCGAGTGGCCCCCGCTTTAGGCTGTTCAAGGCATTGCTGCGTGTT
>DASWRJ010000417.1:0-5507 GCA_036403255.1 Verrucomicrobiia bacterium | reverse complement strand
ACGGTAATTTCGATTTCGTTCCAATCTCCCGCGCGGTAGTTCTTAAGATTTTTGTAGGGTCCAGCGAGCGGGTAGTCCCGGCATTGAAGCTGGTTGCCGCGCACGAAGATGCCGCTGTCCGCATTTGGGGTGGCGCGAAATTCCAGGCGGAGGATGAAGTCTTTGGCGAATTTGGCGGTGGTGGAGAGTTGTTGGATGCGGCGGCCTTCAGGCGGCGTGGAAACAATGAGGCGGCCGTTCTTGGCGAGGAAGCGTGCGTCGGAACTCGCCGTCTGGCCGTCGAAATTGACGGCGTTTTCGACGATCGGCCAGGCGGGGCCGTTTGGTTTGGCGGTTTCGCGCGCGGCGCTGGCTTTGTCGGCCTCGGAGGTCGGCTCGAAGCCCCAGCCGGTCAGGTCTTTGCCGTTGAAGAGGCTAACGAAGCCGGGCTCCGGCGTGAATTCGTAGGGGGTTGTGTCGAGAAAATCGAGGGTGGCAAGAATGGGGCGCAAAGCGGCCGCCCATTTGGCGTAGCCTTTGAGGTTTGGATGGAGGAGGTCGGGAAATTCGGCGGGAATGGCGTCGCCTTTGGCGTCGGCAAAGAGAGGCCAGGTCTCGAGGAGTGTAACCTGGGTGTTTCCTTTGACGGCCTGGGCGTAGAGTTGGTTGATTTGTTTGATTTGAGCGGAGGAGCGGGACTTCGCAGCGGAGCTGGGGAAAACCTGGCAGAGGATGATGGGGGTTTTGGCGTTGGCGCGGGCGAGTTCGGCGAGGATGAGTTTCAAGTTGGCGGCGATTTGGTCGGGTGTGGCTTTTTCTTCGAGATCGTTGGTGCCGATGAGGAGGATGATGGCTTTGGGGTCGAGGGATGTGACGTCTTCGAGGCGAATCAGGACGCCGCGCGTGGTGTCGCCGCTGATGCCGCGGTTGGCTATTTTCAATCCGGGGAACCAGAGGCTGAAGTCGTCGCCCCATCCCTGGGTAATGGAGTCGCCGAGGAGGACAATGGCGTTGCGGTCGCGCTCGGCGCGGCGGGACCATTGGGAGCGCTTGTCGGTCCAAAGCTTTTTGAACCAATCGTAGCGGCGAATCGGCCCGACGCCGGGAAGGCCGTCGTCGGTGGCGGGTAAATCGAAGCGGGCGGTGTTTGGGACGGCGGGTTTTTCCTGGGCGCGGAGCGCGGAAGCGCCGAGGACGAGGCAGATTAGGCCGATTACGAAACGGAGCGACAGAAGGCGAGCTTGCATAAGTGTGGGCATAGAAAGATTGCTGCTGATTCGGGCAAACTCTTTCCGCGGCCAGCGGCAAATGCAAGGTGTTTGTTGACGAATGACGTCGCGGCCGCGTACTCGAGGCAAGCGTGGCATACTTAGACGGTGACACGCTGCACCCCGATGAACTCAGTCGTGGCTTGAACATCTCGTTCAACTTCCAAGCAGAGCGCGATGGCCTCTCGGACACGTTCAATGAGCTTGTCGAGCGAGCGCGCCTGCGTATGGCAGCCTGGCAACCCTGGCACGCTGGCCAGATAATAACCCTCCTCGTCGCGTTCGACAATAACGCTGAACTCACGTTTCCTTGTTTTTCGCATGGGGCAAGTATGCCAGAGCAAGGACGGCACACAAGACCGCCAAAATTAGATGGTCACGTCAGAAGCCTGGCGTTAGGGTCGCAAGCCCCCGCTTCAAGCTCGGCGCCGGTCGTATTCGGGAAGTTTTGCCCGGAACTCGGCGAATGCTCCTGCACCAAAAACGAAAACGGCAGATGGATTGACTAGAAATCCAATTTCATCGTAGATTCGAGAGCAACCTCCATTTATGAAAACCAATATTTCTCGCCGAAACGCTCTGAAAACCTTGTCCGGTTCCGCGGCTGTGATTGCGGCAACTGCGGCCTCGTTGTCCCAACGCCTTTCCGCCGCGGAAAATGCCGGCGCTGGCGCGCTGAAAGGAAGAACCAATCACTCGGTGTGCAAATGGTGCTATCCCAAGGTGAGTTTGGAAGAAATGTGCAAAGCTGGGAAAGAGATGGGGCTGCAATCGATTGAGTTGCTCGAGGAAAAAGACTTTCCGACGCTGAAAGAGCATGGGCTGGTCTGCGCGATGGTCAGCGGCGTGCCGGGCGGAATCGGGAGCGGACTGAACCGGACCGAGAACCACGACAAAATCGTCGAGTATTTCGAGCACATCCTGCCGATAGCGGCGAAAATGGGTTATCCGAATGTGATTTGCTTCTCAGGCAATCGCAAAGGCATGAGTGAAGAGCAAGGCTTGGAGAATTGCGCAATAGGTTTGAAGCGGATCGTGGGAACAGCGGAAAAGCACAACGTGAATGTGGTGATGGAGCTGCTGAACAGCAAAGTCGATCACAAAGATTATATGTGCGACCATTCGGCCTGGGGCGTGGAGCTGTGCAAGAAAGTCGGATCGGACCGCTTCAAGCTGCTCTATGACATTTATCACATGCAAATCATGGAAGGTGATTTGTGCGCCACGATCAAAAAGAACCATCAGTATTTCGCGCATTATCACACGGGCGGCGTGCCGGGACGGCACGAGATCGATGAGACCCAGGAGATAAATTATCCGCTGGTGATGAAGACCATAATTGAGACTGGGTATAAAGGGTTCGTCGCGCAGGAATTCATTCCGAAACGTTCCGACGCACTGGATTCCCTGAAGCAAGGCGTGACGATTTGTGACGTTTAGATAAGTTCGAGCAACCCTTTGCCTGAGGCTGCAACCTGATCCATTCGGCATTGCTTCGGCGCTTTGTCAGGACGCCAGCGAATGAACCTTGTGCCGTGCCGGAATCGGCCATCGGTAAAGTGGTCGTAACTTACTTCCACCACGAAAACAGGTTCGAGCGGCTGCCATTCGGTGCTGCGCCCGGCACTCCAGCGGCTCGGGCCGCCCGGCGCGCTGCCGGTAAATCCGGGTGGTTTGATATGAGGGGTGAGTTTTTTGAGGAGCTCCTTGCGTTCTTTGGTTTTTAGTCCTGAGCAAAAGCCGATGTGATGCAAAAGGCCGTCATCGCCATAAAGCCCAAGCAAAAGAGAACCGACCACCTTCTTCTTCGCCGCATAACGGAAGCCGCCTACTACGCAATCGGCGGTCCGCATGCGTTTTATCTTCTGCATGCCGGTGCGCTCACCTGAGAGATAAGGCAAGTCGATGCGTTTCGCGATTAGACCATCGAGATCGACACCGACTTGGCCAAACCACTTTTGCGCTTGTTTAAAATGCGTTGTGGCAGGCGAGAGGCGAAGATTTTGTTTCGCGTTTGGAAATTCGGTTTTAGCGAAAGCTTCCAGTGCGACGCGGCGCTGGCGCAGTTCCGTTTTGACAAGCGATTTGCCATCCGGTCCGACCAGCAGATCGAATGCAATGAAAAGAGCTGGATTTGCCGCCGCCAGCTTCCGGACTCGACTTTCAGCGGGATGAATGCGCATGAGCAGTTGATTGAAAGAAAGATGCTGCCCGGCGGGGATTACCAATTCGCCATCCAAAACGAAACGGGTGGCATTAAGTTTTTGCGCGGCCTCGACCATTTCGGGAAAGTAGCGGGTCAGCGGCTGTCCCGATTTGGATTGAAGATTCACCCTGGCACCATCGCGGAAAATCAGGCAGCGAAATCCATCCCACTTCGGCTCATATTGCCAGCGGTCGCCTTCGGGGATTGCGTCCACGAGCAACGCCTCCATGGGCGCAAAGGGGATGCGAATCGGCAAGCTCACAGAACCTTTTCGAGTTTAAATCGGCCGCGCGTCTGCACCAACGGCTTCCAGAGATCGCCAATTTTCCCGACGCGCGCAGGCATATTGCGCAGCGTGAAATCCTCGATTTTAAAACCGCGCGCGACTTCCTGCCATGTCACTGGCGCGGAAACGGGCGCGTGCGGCTTTGGACGGACGCTGTAAACTGACGCGAGCGTGCGACCCCAGGCGTTTTGATTGTAATCCACCAGCACGTGCTTTTTCGGCCGCTTGGCGATGCGATACTCGGCCGTGATAAGCTTGGGGTGAAGCGACTCCAGACTTTGCGCGAATTTTTTGGCGAAGGTCCAGACTTGCTTCTGCGTCGGGCCGAATTCGATGGGCACGTAGATGTGCAGCCCACGCGAGCCGGTGGTTTTGGCGAAGCTTGGCATTTTCAGAGCTTCCAGCGCCTGGTTTACTGCCAGCGCAGTTTGGAGGACATGCTCGAAGTTGGCGCCTTCAGTGGGATCAAGATCGAAATGGAGATAATCAGGGCGATTGACATCTTTGCAGCGCGCATACCATGGATTCAGATCAATGCAGCCAAGGTTCACAATCCAAAGCAGCGATGCCAAATCGCGCACGATTGGGAAATCAATGATGCTGGCTGAGGCATGCTCGATGGAACAGATCTCGATCCAATCCGGACGATGCTCGGGAGCGCGTTTTTGAAAAAAGAAATCTCCATGCGCGCCGTTTGGATAGCGTTTCATCACCATGGCGCGATCCTGCAAATGCGGGAGGAGCACATCAGAAATCTCGGCATAGTATTGCAGGAGATCGCCTTTGGTGATGCCGAGCTCAGGCCAGAAAAGCTTATTCAAATTGCTCAGTTTTAAATCGTGGCCATTAATTTTAAAGAGAGCGTCATTGGCATCATTGGGGATGAGCAGGCCGCGCTCTTTGCGCGCGGCCCCGGCCACGGACGGCTTTCGGGATGATTTTTCCTGGAGGGCGGTGGCCATATATGATCACGTTCGCGCGCCGGAGCTGTCCGGGCAACCCGGTAAGCTACTACCTTGCATCCGCGCATACTGGAATTGCATCCGGTGGGCAGACCTACCAATATCCGGGCATGAAATACATATTGGCGCTGGATCAAGGGACCACGAGTTCGCGGGCGATTGTATTTGAGCAGACGGGAAAAATACGCGCTGTGGCGCAAAAGGAATTTCAGCAGATTTTTCCGCAACCGGCCTGGGTGGAACACAACGCGGAAGAAATTTGGCAAACCCAGCGGGCAGTTGCATTCGAAGCGGTCAGCAAGGCCGGCCTCACTAAAACGGAAATTGCGGCGATTGGAATTACTAACCAACGCGAAACCACCGTGGTGTGGAACCGCAAATCAGGCGCCCCTATATGCAATGCGATTGTCTGGCAGGATCGCCGGACGGCCAATTTCTGCGAAACGTTGAAAGCCGCCGGTAAAGAAAAATTAATTCAGGAGAAAACCGGGCTGGTCATCGACGCATATTTCTCGGGAAGCAAATTGCGCTGGATTCTGGAGAATGTGCCGAACGCGCGCAAAATGGCTGAGGCCGGCGAATTGGCTTTCGGCACAATTGATTCCTGGCTCGTGTGGAAATTGACCTCGGGAAAAAAGCATGTGACTGATGCGAGCAACGCCTCGCGCACGATGCTGTTCAATATTCATTCTGGCAATTGGGATGATGAGTTGCTGCGCCTTTTTAATATCCCAAAGAGTGTTTTACCCGAGGTGCGCGATTGCAGCGAAGTTTATGGCGAGGCGGAGAATGAGTTGGCAGGCGTG
>DASWRJ010000416.1:0-4919 GCA_036403255.1 Verrucomicrobiia bacterium | reverse complement strand
TGGGAAGTTCTCCCCACCACCGCTTGGAATTACGGATTGGAACTGGATGGAAAAAATCCAATAAAGTCTCTGGAACTGCACCGCAAAGCCGGAACGTTGCCCGAAAATCCATTCAAGCCTGAGACCGTGCCCATCGAAATCAAAGCTAAAGCCCGGAAAATTGCCGGGTGGCAACAAGACAAGCTCGGCCTTGTCGGAAAACTTCAGCCCAGCCCGGCCAAATCCGATGAGCCCGTAGAAACCATTTCGCTTATTCCCATGGGAGCTGCTCGCCTGCGCATCAGTTCCTTTCCAACCATTGGGCATGGCAATGATGCTCACGAATGGAGCAGCTCCGCCGCGTTGCCGATCATAGCGTCGCACTGCTTTAGCGGTGATTCCGTGGAAGCGATGGTCGATGGCATCGAGCCAAAAAGCTCGAGTGACGCGACTATTCCGCGATTTACCTGGTGGGATCATCGCGGCACAGCCGAATGGGTGGAGTGGGGATTTGCGAAACGGCGCCAAATCTCAGCGGTTGAGATTTATTGGTTTGATGACACTGGCAAAGGCTCCTGTCGCGCGCCGCAATCCTGGAAGTTATTTTACAGAGTTGGGGAAGCATGGAAACCAGTCGAAAACTCGTCTGAATTCGGCACAAAACTGGATACATACAACAGACTTTCCTTTAATAGCGTCGATGCCGAGGGCTTGCGTTTGGAAGTGCAATTGCAACCGGAATTCTCCGGCGGCATTCTGGAATGGAAAGTTCGCGAATAATTATTCCCGCGTTTAACTTCAGGCATGAACTTGCAGGAACTAGGGAATCAGGTGGGACGGCGGTTCACTGAAAAATTTGGTTTGCGGCCCCAGTGGATTGCTGCTGCACCTGGGCGCGTAAATCTGATTGGCGAACATACCGATTATAACGACGGTTTCGTGCTCCCTATGGGGATTGAGCGTTACACTGTGCTTGCTGCTGCCGCAAACGGCTCGCGCAATATCCAGCTCGAAAGCCTGAACAACTGCGGTAGTGCTAACATCAATTTGGCACAACCTCTTACGCGCGCGAAGCCAGCTTGGACGAATTACATTCGTGGTGTTCTGGATGGATTCATCAAGCGCGGACAAACCATCCCAGGTTTAAATGTATTAATCGAATCCACAGTCCCGATTGGCGGCGGACTTTCCAGCAGTGCTGCCCTCGAAGTGTCCACTGCCACATTACTCGAAGCTGTCACGGGTTACCGCATGGAGCCGGTGGACAAAGCTTTGCTGGCTCAGAAAGCCGAACATGAATTTGCCGGTGTCCCTTGCGGCATCATGGATCAGTTTACCTCAGTAATGGCTACTCAAGACCACTTGCTCCTGCTCGATTGTCGCTCGCGTAAAACCGAACTCGTTCCCCTCAATGATCCAGCCATTACCATTCTTATCATCAATACCAATGTGCGGCATGAACTCACCGGCGGTGAATATGCGGAGCGCCGCGCACAATGTGAACAAGCCGCGAACATTCTGGAAGCCCCTTCTTTGCGTTCCGCCAACATGGACCAATTGCTTGCCGCGCGCAGCAAAATGGAGAATGTGATCTTTCGCCGTGCACGCCATGTCATCACTGAGATAGCGCGGACCTTGGATGCCGCGCGTGAGATCCGCAGTCGCAATTGGCGTAAGGCTGGCGAACTCATGTACGCAAGCCATGCATCGCTGCGCGACGATTTTGAAGTGAGCTGTGCTGAATTGGATTTAACTGTCGAGATAGCCTGCAAACTCGGTGAAACCGGTGGAGTTTATGGATGTCGAATGACCGGCGGTGGTTTTGGCGGTTGCGCTGTTGCGCTAGTGAAGAGTTCAGCCGTGGAGAAGATCTCGCAGGAAATCTCGCGTGCTTATTTTGCCAAAACTAAAATCGAAGCGTCCATCTTTTCGTCCCGTCCGGGGCAGGGCGCAACTCTTCTAAATGCTTGAACAAAAACTTGCTGCCCAATAGTTCACAAGTTCAGCCTTCAAGACCTGCAGGCCACATTTTTATAGTGCGGCTGCCATTTGTTGCTTTCATAATTCTACAGCGGTGACAATTCTTCTCCTTTATGTCTGCCGCACCACTTCTGCAACTTCGCCAAATTTCCAAGAATTTTGGTACAGTGAAGGCCCTCGATTCGGCTGATCTAACGCTTCGCTCGGGAGAAATTCACGCACTGATGGGAGAAAATGGGGCGGGCAAATCGACGCTGATCAAAGTACTGACCGGCATTTATGCCGCCGACTCTGGCATTATAGAACTCAATGGCCAGCGGCTCGAAGTCGATTCGCCGCGCGCGGCGGAAGCGGCGGGGATCAGCACTGTTTATCAGGAAATTAACCTCGTTCCAACTCTTTCCATTGCGGATAATATTCTGCTTGGCCGCCAGCCTGTGCGTTTTGGTCTCCTTCGGAAGAGGTTGATGCGAAAGCGTGCTTCGCAAGCGCTTGCGCGGCTTGGTCTGAATCTCGATGTCACGCGGCCTCTCGGCAGTTGCTCATTGGCCATCCAGCAAATGGTGGCAATTGCTCGTGCACTGGATGTGCAAGCGCGTGTGCTCATCCTCGACGAACCGACATCAAGCCTGGATGAACGTGAAGTCGAGTTCCTCTTCAAAATTCTGAGATCACTGAGAGAGCAGGGGATGGCTCTGCTTTTCGTGACGCATTTCCTGGATCAGGTGTATGCGATCTCCGATCGCATTACAGTTTTGCGCAATGGCAAATTTGTTGGGGAATACATCGCGCGGGATCTGCCGCGCCTTCAGCTTATCAGCGCCATGCTTGGCCGCAACTTTGAGGAACTTGAGCACCTGCGTAATGAAACCGTTGAAGCCGGTGATAAGCCCCATCCTCATCCGTTTCTGTCCGCACGCGACATGGGCCGGCCTGGTGTTTTGTATCCGCTGGATTTGGATATCGCACCCGGCGAAGTCCTCGGTCTGGCTGGACTCCTCGGATCCGGACGCACTGAAACCGCTCGGATGCTATTCGGGATCGATCCACCGGTGAGCGGGACAATCCGAATTGAGAATCAGCCCGTCAGCTTAGCTTCGCCGCGCCAGGCTATCCGCCATGGTTTAGCATTCAGTTCCGAGGACCGAAAAACCGAAGGCATTCTCCCGCACCTTTCCGTTCGGGAAAATCTGATTTTGGCGATGCAGGCGCGGCGCGGCGCTTTGCAACTCCTGACGCGCAAGGAGCAACAAGCGCTGGCGGAACACTACATTCATGCGCTTAATATCAAAACGGGCAGCATCGACACACCTATTTCCCAACTCTCGGGCGGCAATCAGCAAAAAGTCCTGCTCGCCCGCTGGCTACTGCTTCAACCGAAGCTCTTGATTCTTGACGAACCAACCCGCGGCATAGATGTCGGCGCGCGTGCCGAAATTGAAAAGCTCATTCAAACTCTGCGCGCTAAAGGAATGGCAGTCCTTTTTATCTCTTCGGACCTCGAAGAGATAGTGCGGGTTTGCCAGCGTGTGGCTGTATTGCGCGATCGTAAGAAAATCGGTGAACTGCGCGCGGCGGACGTTCGGCCCGAAAAAATCATGAGCCTCATTGCGCATCATGAATGATCCAATGACTAAGTTTCGCCACTGGTTTCAAGGTGGAACGCTGGTTTGGCCCATTCTCGGGCTGCTTCTTCTGGCTGTGTTCAATTTGATTTACGCTCCAAGCTTTTTTCGCTTGGAAATTCTCAATGGCCATCTTTACGGCACACCGGTTGATATATTGAACCAAGGCTCAAAAGTGCTTCTGCTCTCGCTCGGAATGACGCTCGTGATCGCCACAGGGGGAGTGGACTTATCTGTAGGCTCGCTCATGGCGGTCAGCGGTGCTGTGACGGCAGCGCTTATTACTCAATCAAATGCACCGTTTCCGGTCGCAGTGGCGCTTGCGCTGATCGCGACAACTTGCGCCGGATTTGGAAATGGAGTCCTGATTGTATATGCGCGCGTCCAGCCGATAATTGCCACTTTAATTCTGATGGTCGCAGGTCGCGGTGTGGCCATGCTCATCACTGGCGGGCAAATCGTTACATTTGAGCATCCATCCTACGTTTTTCTCGCTAATGGCCATTTCCTGGGACTACCGTTTACACTTACTATTTCCGCGATTCTGTTCGTCTTTTTGCTGCTCATAGCTCGGAAGACAGCGTTTGGATTATTCATTGAGTCGCTTGGTGATAATGAAAAGGCGGCACGTTATTGCGGCATCAATACCAACCTTCTCAAGCTGCTGGTCTATGCGTTCTCTGGTTTTTGCGCGGGCATTGCGGGCCTGATTGCTGCTTCGAATATAAAGGCGGCGGATGCCAGCCGGATTGGTGAAATGATGGAGCTTGATGCCATTTTTGCGGTGGTGGTTGGTGGGACGGCATTGACCGGCGGACGTTTTACTTTGGTTGGGTCAGTCATTGGCGCGCTGCTCATCCAAACGCTTACTACTACGATGTACAACATCGGCGTTTCGCCCGCGGTGGCGCCAGTTCCAAAAGCGATTTTGGTGGTCAGCGTTTGTTTGTTGCAGTCAGCAAAATTCCGAGACTATTTTAAAGGGATGCTCGGCCGGAGGCGTTTGGCATGAGAAAACTTTTGGGCTCAGCTCATCTGCCGCTCTATGCGACGCTGCTTGTGTTGGCGCTGCTTTATGCGACTGCTTCAATGCTCTATGAAGGCTTTTTCTCGGTGCGGGTGTTTGTAAATCTATTCGGTGATAACGCCGCGCTAGGCATTGCTGCGCTAGGCATGACCTTCGTAATTCTCAGCGGTGGAATTGATCTTTCAGTGGGTTCAGTTCTCGCATTTACGACAACTTTTACGGCCGCGATGATTCAGAATGTTCATATGCATCCGGCAGTGGCTATCGTCCTGGCTTTGCTGATCGGCATTTGCTTTGGAGCGCTTATG
>DASWRJ010000415.1:0-7542 GCA_036403255.1 Verrucomicrobiia bacterium | reverse complement strand
TTCTCGGGCTGGTTTTTGTGGCTTCATTTTTCAAGGCTCTGGTGAGTGATTTGCATGCCTCTGTTATTCAAAGCTGTGATCAAAACGGCGTGCAGACTGCCGTCGCCAATGGAGGAAGCTATACCTTTGACTGTGACGCTAACGTCATCTTAACCAGTACTTTAGTCGTTTCAAATGATCTGGTGCTGGATGGGAACGGGCACAATGTTAGCATAAATGGAAACAACTCGTTCCGAATATTTAAAGTGCTGCCGGGAGTTCACTTAACTCTGGTCCAACTAAAGTTAATCAACGGCACTTTTCACGGCACGAACGGCGCCGCCGGGAGCGGAGGACAAGTTGGTATGCCAATTGTCCTTGGACAAAACGGAGAGCCGGGAAGTGGAGCGGCAATATACTCAGATTCGGCAATCGTTAACCTTCAATCGTGTACTTTCAGCAACAACCTAGTTTATGGAGGCACGGGCGGCGCTGGATTCCCTTCAAGTACAAATACAGCTGGTGCAGGTGGGCATGGAAAGGGCGGCGCAATTTTCTTGAGGTCAGGGGCGCTAGTTGCGTCAGATTGCCTTTTTAGTGCAAATCAGGCAATTGGCGGAAGCCCCGGCGGCAATGTGCTCAGCGGATTGGCTGCAGATCCCGGCGATAGCTACGCGGGTGCCATTGCTTCGATGCAGGCTGATCTCCGCCTGACCAATGCCATTTTCAATTCGAATTCGAGTAGGGGGTATAACGCTCCGGGCAGTTCTTATCAAAGTGGAGGAAACTCTTTTGGTGGTTCAGTTTATTGTGAGGGAGGAACGCTGACATGTTTACACGGTGAATTCATTCAAAATAGTTGCGTTGCCGGAAGTAGTGGAGTCTACGGTTGTTCGGGCGGCGCTTACGGGGGCGCAGTTTACTTAACGAGTTGTAGTGGCTTTTTTCTTGAAGGTACATTTCGGAGAAATGCAGCCATTGCCACAACTTCTGGGAAATTCTGTAGCCGCGCTAATGCCTATGGTGGCTCAATCTTTAACGCGGCATCCAGTTCGTTTTTTGATTGTACTTTTGACGTGAACTCTGTGCAATCTGGTCCCGCACCAAACGTGGGCAAGGACGCGGCTGGAGGCGGTATATATAACGCAAATATCTGTGTTCTTAGCAGATGCTTGATCTCCAGTAATAGCTGCGCCGCTGATACAGGGTTTTATAATGGGCCTTCCGCTGGAGTTCCTTCGAATGGAGGTAATGCTTTCGGTGGCGGAATTTTCAGCCAAGCCTCTCTGTTTGTTACGAATTGTACGTTTTACCGGAATACCATTAGAGCAGGAAATGGTACGACCGGTCCGCAAGGAATCGGCGGAGTGGCCCTTGGTGGTGGCATCTGCAACACCGGAGGCATCGCCTACGTCATGAATGCATCACTTTCAGAGAACAGTGCGCGAGGAGGGTTTGGAAGGTTATCGACGGTTTCGCTCGGCGCCGCAATTGGCAACACGAATGGAACAGTGACTATTTGGAATACAATTTTGGCAACCAGCAAGTTGGCCAGTAACGCCTATGGCGGCGTTGTTGATGGGGGCTATAACCTAAGCTCGGATGCAAGCTGCGCTTTCACAAACAGTGGCAGTATTAATAATAGTGATCCTCTTTTCGGTCCTTTGCAGAATAATGGTGGGCTTACGTTGTCGCTCGGACTTACGGATTGCAGTCCGGCGCTCGATGCTGGGAACCCGGTGATCTATCCGCCTACGGATCAAAGGGGCATCCCAAGGCCTATCGGCAGCGCAAGCGATATGGGGGCTTGCGAAGGTATTATCACTTGGTACCGCGAAACCTTTACTTTCAATGGGTCTGCCTTGCAGATGAAAATTTTTGGGAAACCTAACCAGACTTTCGTGCTAAGTGCAGGGCCGGAGCCAGGAAATTGGTCACCCATTTTGACCAACTCCATTGGCGTGAATTGTTTTTATACCTATAGCGGTACAAATGACAGCAAAGGTTTTTTCAAGATTGAGTTTCATTAAAAACCTTCAAGTCTCGAATTGGGAATGAGACCAGAGCATCTCCCACATCACACATTTACAAACTTCAAAATCCGCGTTTTTTCGGAACGCTTGCGCTGATTTTCGTCGAGGATTTTTTTGCGAAGTCGCAGATTCTTGGGCGTCGCTTCGACATATTCATCCACATCAATATATTCGAGCGCGCGTTCCAGGCTGAGCTTGAGCGGCGAGTTTAGCTGGATGCCTTTGCCGTCACCCTGGGATCGCATATTGGTCAGCTTCTTTTCCTTGACCGGGTTCACAGGGATATCATTTTCGCGGGCGTTCTCGCCGACAATCATGCCCACGTAAACCATGTCTCCAGGCACGACCATCAGCCGGCCGCGCTCTTGAATCATATTCAGGGCGTAAGAAGTGGCTTCGCCAGCGTCCATGGAAACGAGTGAGCCATTTTTGCGAGCCGCGATTTCACCGCGATCAGCGCCGTATTCGTGGAACAGATGGCTCATCACGCCAAGGCCGCGAGTCATATTGACCAGGTCCGTTTCGAATCCAATCAAGCCGCGCATCGGAATGAGCGCCTCGACTGAAACCACGTTTGCAATATGGTTCATGTTGGTTATCTCGGCTTTGCGGAACGAAAGATTTTCCATGACCGCGCCGAGGTTCTCGCTGGGAATTTCGACGAATAGCTTCTCAATCGGCTCCATCGGCTCGCCGGTCGGGCCTTTTTGCCAGAGAACTTCAGGCCGAGAAACGAGCACTTCATAACCTTCGCGGCGCATTTGCTCAACCAGGATGGCGATTTGCATCTCACCGCGGCCCGAGACAGCAAAGATTTTCGGATCAGACGTTTGCGCAATTTTCAGCGCCACATTGGTGCGCGTTTCTTTGGTCAGGCGTTCCCAGATATGCCGGGCCGTGACCAACTTACCGTCCGTGCCACCAAGCGGGCCGTCATTCACGGCAAATTCCATTTGGATCGTCGGCGGATCAATCGGGATGTAGGGAAGCGCAGGGCGGGCTTCGGAGTCGCAGAGCGTTTCACCGATGAAGACGTCCTCGAACCCGGTAATGCCAACAATGTCACCGGCGCTGGCTTGATCAATTTCGACGCGCTTCATGCCTTCGAAATGATAGATCATGGTGATTTTGCCTTTACTGATTTTACCATGGCCATGGCGGCAGATGGCGGGATCACCGACTTTGACTTTGCCTTCGTAAATTTTGCCGAATGCGATACGGCCCAGGTAATCGCTGTAATCCAGATTGGCGACCAGGATTTGAAACCCATCGCCGGCGTGCGCGCGAGGAGGCGGGATATGTTTGACGATCGCGTCAAAGAGAGGCTCCATCGTGCCGGAGACATGTTCGAGATCGACCTTGGCGTAGCCCTGTTTGGCGGAGCAATAGATGAACGGAAAATCAAGCTGTTCATCAGTGGCATTAAGCGAGATAAAAAGTTCAAACACCTGATCCAGCACTTTCTTGGGATCAGCATTTTCGCGATCGATCTTGTTGATGACAACAATCGGTTTGGCGCCGGCTTCGAGGGCCTTACGGAGGACGAAACGCGTTTGGGCCTGGGTGCCTTCAGCGGAATCGACGACGAGCAGCACACCGTCGATCATGTTCATGATACGCTCGACTTCGCCGCCGAAATCGGCGTGGCCGGGGGTGTCCACGATATTAATGTGGTAATTCTTGTATTTGAACGCCGCATTCTTGGCGCGAATGGTGATACCCTTCTCCTTTTCGAGGTCCATGGAATCCATGAGGCGCTCCTCCTTGGATTCGTGCTGATTGGCGCGGAAGGTGCCAGACTGCTTGAGGAGGCAATCGACCAATGTGGTTTTGCCGTGATCGACGTGGGCAATAATCGCTATATTCCTAATATGCTGCATAATAATACAAACCGAGCCGCGTAATCTGCCTTGTATAGGCCAAAGGTCAAGTCATTTACGGGTAATTTTCGGATGCAAAATCCGCAAAATGTGCTATTTATTAGAGTTACGGGACAATCAGGAGGTCCCCGAGAATCTGAATTATGGAAGTTTATTTCAAAAACCTAAGCGCCGAAGAGGTTACGACCGAACGCCTGGTGGAGGATATTTTCTCGTTAGTCGAGGAAACCGAGAAATTATTGAGAATCACCGGCGTGGCCCTAGCCCAGGCGTCCAGGGAGGAAATCCGGACTCGACTCGAGAAAGTCAAAATCTGCGGAGAAAAGCTGCGCCAACAAGCCGCGGCCGGCGTCCGCGCCACGGACAAGGTTATCCGCCAGCACCCGTATTCGTTCGTCAGCCTGGTTTTTGCAGTCGGCGTCGCGTGCGGATTCTGGGCGGGCCGACGCGATTGAGTTTATTTCACGGAGCCAAAGCACCAGAGCGCTTTATCCGTGCGCAGAAAAATATCCCCATCCGAGGCGGCCAGAGAAGCGTTGGTCGATTCCCGAACTGAGTTGGTGGCAAGCAACTCAAAAGTTTCTCCGGCGCGCAGCACAAATACATCACCGGATTGATTCGGCACGTAGAGCTTTCCATCCGCCAGCAATATTGAAGACCAGGAACTGCCGCGAGCGCCGGGGCCTTTGAGGCGTTCTGACCAAAGCGATTTTCCAGATTTCAGATCAGTGCAGGACGCAATTCCATCCTGGCTGATGGTGTAAACGCGGCCTTCGAAGATTACGCCCGAACCGATGGCGCTGGCCGCGCGGTCCAGCCGCCAGAGGCGTTGCGACTCCGTCACTTCGCCGCTACCGCCAAACTTGACAGCGATGGCGTTCCCACCGCCCATGCCGCTACTCGAGGCGACCACGGTCCCTTCACCGATCACTGGGCTGGTGTAAATCGTCGAGCCAATGCCTTTGCTGTACCAAAGTTGTTTGCCTGTCGCTGGGTCAAAAGCGGCAAGCTGCCCGGGAAAATTCATGATCAATTCATCATGACCAGTCGCTTTGACGAGCATGGGTGTGCTCCAGGAACCACCCGGACCGCCTCCGCCCATGCCACGCCCGCCAGGGCCTCGTCCACCGGGTCCGCCGGGTCCGCCAAAATTCGGCCGTGGCAAAGCGGCAGTGAGACCGGCGGCCAATTTGTCCTGATCGATTGCGCCTGATTTTTCTGAGTCCCAATCAGCGAACCATTTGGTGAAAGTGGATTTCCATTCTTCACGCGTGAGGGAGCCGTCTTTGTCGGAATCAGCCGCAGTGAAGAGACCGGGGCCTGCAAAGCGGCCCGGATTGAAGCCGCGTCCCGGACGCTGGCCGTCTTCCGGCGCCCCATCCCCGGGCGGACCAGACCGGGTTTGTGGGGGAATCAATTCGGTGAATTTTTCCGTAAACTTTTCGAGGGAGAGTTTTCCGGTTTTATCGGGATCGAGTTTATCGAACCACGCATTAGCCAGTGAGTCGAACTCCCCCTTGGACAGTTTGCCGTCCTGATTTTTATCGCCCTGGGTGAGCATTTGAGTCGCGAGCATTGTGCCCGAGCCGAAGCCGCCACGTCCGCCAGGACCAGCACCCGGCCCGCCAAAGCCACCGCGGCCCGGGCCTCCTCGCATAGGCGCATCTCCCTGTTCGACCTTGGGCGCGGGAACTTCCCAGGCCACATCGCCACTCTTCTTATTCACTGCGACCAGGCGCGCTTTTTGGTCTGGGCCAAAATTGAAAAAGGCGAGGTCGCCATGGATAACGGGCGAAGAGGCATTGCCGAACATGTGGCTCATTTTGCCAAGCTCTTTGTGCCAAAGTTCCTTGCCCGTGAAGTCGTAGCAATAGAGTCCAGCCGAACCAAAGGAGACAATGATGCGCTCTCCATCAGTAGCAGGAGTGGCGCTGCAATAAGGATTGTCGCGCTGCGTCTGTTCCTGCTCGGTGTAGGTCACGCCTGATTGCCAGAGTTGCTTGCCATTCTTGCGATCGAAGGAGAGCAACGTGCGACGATTTTCCCGCGTGATTGCCTGGGTCACAAATACGCGATCATCCCAAACCACCGGTGACGAATTCCCGCGCTCGGGCAATTCAACGCGCCAGCGGACGTTTTCGTTAGTGCTCCATTTGAGCGGCAGATTGTTTTCAGTTGAGATGCCGGTGCCGTCCGGTCCGCGCCAGCCCGGCCAATTGGCGGCGTGCAGAGCCGGGGCCAGGAAAATGATGCAGACGAGCCGAGTGATTGAGGTGAGCTTTTCCATAAGCTTATCCAATATTTTTTATGGTGTTTCGATTATGCGATAGAACCGCTGCGCGCGATTTGCTGAGCCGGGGTCCGTCAGGGTCACAGTCTCATTAGGCGAACTGGCGGTGAAAATCCCGATGGTCGTCCAATTTACCATATTCGAAGAAGCCTGGAGGTAATTGGGTTTTCCGAGCGGCAAATCGCTCAGGGTGACATTGCAAAGGCCATTGACCATTGCAGAACTCAACTTGATGCTGCGGAAGAGCTCGTTCAAGTTTTGGGCCGTGGCCGCTTCACCGAGGTAAGGACGAATGCCAAAAATATCCTGCATCGTACGGACCATGGAACTATGGTCGTAGAAGTTCGTGGTCGAGTAGCCATTGCCCTTAGCCAATGGAGAAAGGAGAATCATGGCAATCGAGTTGGTAGTACTGGCCAGGCTTTCATCAAATGTGATGAAGATTGCGCCATTATTCGAATAAGCGGGCGAAGCCATGATCCTCGGCAGTTCCTGTGAGAGCCAGGTGTCACCTTGCTTAATCGCGCTGCTGCTGCCCTGCGCCAGGTCGTGCATGTCGTTGGTTAAGTTGGGCGTAATCCAGTTGTAACGGCCAACGCGGCCATTGGCCAAATCGTCGGCAAAAAAGGAATACGGCCGGATATGATTTGTGGCGTAGTTATAATCGGAAGTCACATCGTTGAAAAAGGCGAACGGATTATGCCGGCCGACATATTGCGGGGCATCGGCGGTGCCCGTGCTGCCGACCGGCAGGCTCTCCATATAACCGCGCCAATCGATGCCGGCATTGCGCATCAGGGTGGCCATATGGTTCGTACTGTTGATGCGATCCTGCGAAGGACCGGCGTCATCGGTGAATCCGAAATTACTGCCCGCCTCCAGCCAGATGTAGTTCGGCTCGCTGGGATGCTGATTATTGTGCGCATGGTACATTTCGCAATAAGAAGAGAATGGGAGGAGGCTGTTGAAATAGGGTGCATTCGCGCTGTTCTTGATCGCGCCCCAATCCTGGTTCTCAAAGATGATGAAGAACACAGTCTGCACACCGGAAATTCCACCCCCGATATCGCCATTGCGCTTGTGGATGGTAATCGGCGCGGTTGCCGCCATGAAATTGCCTGGCAGCGCCGTGTCTTTCACGCCATTGACCGTCAGAGTGTAGGTGAGCAGCGGATCACGCGGGCTGGTGGTGAGCAGGACGCTGCCCGAATTGAGCATTTGCAAGCCGAGAATCGTGAGTGCTGGACTAAATGTGTAATTCGCGGGATTTGTGGCCGTTGCGGCGTCGATTGGCTCCGAGAATGTCACGACCACATTGTTCAAGTCATTCGCGAGCACGCTCAAGGTCGATGGCGGAATG
>DASWRJ010000414.1:0-4486 GCA_036403255.1 Verrucomicrobiia bacterium | reverse complement strand
AACTGGCAAACGAAATCATTTTACTAATCAGGGCGGCGTGCGTCATGGCATCTTTTACAGTCTGGCCACCAGCAATTCTCGCTGGAAAATCATTTCTTTAGGAAGGTAAGCGTAAATCCTCATGAACAACTCGTCTTGAGAAAGAACTTCACGCCGCCATTCCTCGATATTGATCTCCTGAGCGCGGCGAAAATTGTCAGGCCCGAAGCCGTTCATTTCCTGGAGGTCCATGTCCTGAATGCGCGGCACCCAGCCTAGTGGAGTTTCCTGCGCGCCAGCCCGGCCGTGAACGCGATCCACAATCCATTTCAGAACGCGCATGTTTTCGCCGAAGCCTGGCCAGATGTAGCGGCCCTGTTCATCTTTGCGGAACCAATTGACATTAAAAATTCGGGGCGGATTTTTGATGCGCTTGCGCATATTCAACCAGTGGCGAAAATAAAACCCCATGTTGTAACCGCAAAATGGCAGCATCGCCATTGGATCGCGCCGCACTTGCCCGACCTGGCCGGCGGCAGCGGCGGTTGTTTCCGAGCCCATGGTTGCGCCGAGATAAACGCCATGCACCCAATTGAATGCCTCATACACGAGTGGAAGTGTGGTGGCGCGGCGTCCGCCAAATATAATCGCGCTGATCGGGACGCCATTCGGATCATTCGCTTCGGGTGCGAACATTGGATTGTTCCAAATGGGCGCGGTGAAGCGGCTATTCGGGTGGGCCGCCTTTTCAGTTGAAGCGGGCGTCCACTTTTGTCCGCTCCAATCCAGGGCTTCTGCCGGCGGGGGGCCATCTTTGCCTTCCCACCAAACGTCCAAATCCGGCGTGAGTGCCACGTTGGTATAAATGGTATCGCGCTGAATGGCGGCCATGGCATTCGGATTCGATTGCCGGCTGGTTCCAGGGGCCACACCGAAGAATCCAGCCTCGGGATTAATAGCGTGCAAACTGCCATCGGCGTTTGGGCGCATCCAGGCGATGTCATCGCCGAGCGTCCAAATTTTCCAGCCCTTGAAATGGGCGGGCGGCACCATCATGGCGAAATTGGTTTTGCCGCAGGAGCTTGGGAAAGCGGCTGCGACGTACGTTTTCTCTCCGGTCGGGGATTCGACGCCCAGGATGAGCATGTGCTCGGCAAACCAGCCCTCTTTCCGGCCAAGAAAAGAACCGATGCGCAGCGCCAGGCATTTCTTCCCGAGCAGCACGTTGCCTCCGTAATTTGAACCCACTGAAATAATGGCGTTATCCTGCGGGAAATGGGCGATGTAACGGCGCTCGGGATTCAGATCGAGCATGCAGTGCAAACCACGATTAAATTCGCTGCTGCTGCCAAGGTGCATCCAAGCCGGGTTGCCCATCCGCGCCATGATGCGCATGCTCAGTACGACATAAAGCGAGTCGGTCAACTCGATGCCGACTTTAGCCAGGGGCGAACCGGGCGGACCCATTAAGTACGGCACGACATACATGGTGCGGCCTTGCATGCCTCCCTCGCACAACTTGTAGAGCTTTGCGTACATGTCCTGCGGCATTATCCAATTATTCGTTGGGCCGGCTTCTTCCGGGCCCTCCGTGCAGACATAAGTGCATTGCTCGACGCGCGCGACGTCGTTCGGATTGGAGCGATGATAATAACATCCAGGCAGCTTTTGCTGGTTGAGTTCGAGCAATATTCCGCGCTGCACCGCCTCTCGTGTGAGAGCTTGTTTCTCGGCTTCAGAGCCATCGCACCAGTAAACACGATCAGGCTGACAGAGCGCGGCCATTTTATTGACCCATGCAATTACCTCAGCGTTGGTGGTGTTGCATGCGCCAGTGCTGATTAATTCGGATGATAAATTCGGTGTAGTTGTGCTCATTATAAATTATCTAATCTCAGGACAATAAAGCATAAGCGCGCGCAAGCGCACTCCACAAATCGCGCCATTTTGCAGCCGCTTTTTGTATTCTGGGATTCGCGTAATGAATAACAGAAGCAAGCTTTCCATGGGCGTTTGTTTGCGGATACTATTTCCTGGATGCGTGAGTCTTCTCGAATAGCGGCGGTGCAATCGCCGGTGATACCGGTGGTGGCGGACATGATTCGTCAATGCCCCGGGACCATTTCGCTTGGGCAGGGCGTGGTCCATTATGGCCCTCCACCGCAGGCGCTGGCCAGTATCAGCACGTTTCTGGCCGATCCGGAAAACCATAAGTATAAACCGGTCGACGGCGTGCCCGCGCTGCGCGAGAAACTCGCGCAAAAGCTGCGCGACGAAAACGGCATCCAGACAGGGCAGGGGAGCAGCCTGATGGTAACGGCCGGGGGCAATATGGCGTTCATGAACGCGCTCCTCGTGATTGCTGATCCTGGAGATGAAATCATCATTCAAACTCCGTATTACTTTAATCATGAGATGGCGATCGCGATGGCGAATTGCCGGCCGGTGCTCGTGCCGACGGATGAATGTTACCAACTGCGCATCGATGCGATCCGGTCGGCCATCTCGCCGCGGACGCGCGCGATTGTCACCATCTCGCCAAATAATCCCACGGGCGCTGTGTATCCGGAGCAAGCCCTGCGCGAAGTGAACCGGCTGTGCGCCGAACGCGGGATTTATCATATCCACGACGAGGCGTATGAGAATTTTGTGTTTGGCGATGCGATTCATTTTTCTCCGGGGCGCATGCCCGGGAGCGCGGCGCATACGATTTCGCTCTTTTCTTTTTCCAAAGCTTACGGATTCGCAAGCTGGCGCATTGGCTACATGGTTTTTCCGTCCGAGCTGCACGTGGGAATCAAGAAAATCCAGGATACGATCCTGATCTGCGCGCCGGTCATTTCCCAATATGCGGCGGCTGGCGCGCTGGAGGCAGGGAGCGAGTTTATCCGGGGCAAAATTGCCGGCATGGCCGAGGTGCGCGCGCTGGTGTCGGAAAGTTTGGGCGAGTTGCGCGGGATTTGCTCGGCGCCGAAGGCGGATGGCGCCTTTTATTTTTTGTTGCGGCTTGATAGTGAGATTCCACCGTTGGCGTTGGTGGAGCGCCTGGTGCGCGAGCACCGGGTTGCCGCCATTCCCGGGAACGCATTTGGCATCCACAAAGGCTGCACGCTGCGCATTGCTTATGGGGCGCTGCAGGCGGAAACGGCTGCGGAAGCCATGCGACGGCTGGTGAGCGGGCTCAAGGAGATTGTTGGCACGTAACGGCATATAAAGTAATCAATTTGAGTGTTTTCAGGCAGTTGAAAGGTGAAAGATGAGAGATGAGGCCAGAGGTCAGCGCATAGTGCTAATGTGCTCAACTTTCAGCCGCAATTACCCGCAACCAGGTGCAATCAGGCGCAACCAACCGCAAGGGAAGTGCAAATTGCAGATCGCAGATTGCAGAATGCCCGGAGGACTCGCGCCAGCCGTAGGGCTAGTAAGGAATGATACTAGCCCTAGTTAGCCGCCGCCAGCCCTAGCCAGCCCTAATGAGAAAGGCTGAAGTTGGGATTTTGCAGGGTTTTCCAGCTTTGTTTAGGCTTGTTTAGGCTTGTCCAGCCGTTGCGAGCCCCACCAAGGTGAAGCGCCATAAAAAATGTCGCGCTCATTCCGCCGCCGAGGGGGCTTTGACAAAGGCTATCAAAGCTGGATGGGCACTTCTTTTTTAGCTTTGACCCCCGAGGTCTCGGGGCAGGCAGCCTTTGACCAGCTTGGACTGACTTTGACTACCTTTGACGGAGGTTTGACGACTGACTTTGACGGGAACAAGCCGGGCCCGGATATTATATATACTCCCATAGGGTGCAAAGGGCGCAAACCCCGCAAGGACCCTTGATTTTATTGTACATTTTTGGGGTGCCAGGGTGCAAACCAGATGCAAACAGGGTGCAAAGAAGTGCAACCTGTTGATTTTGGAATGTCCGGTTCCTTGAAAGGAGCCGGGCCGAGAGGAATGAGCAGAATATTGCTTACGCCCAAGGCTGGCGGGCGATGGACATTCCTCAACGTTGGAAAGCGGCATAGGACTGCCGCACTCCAAAAAGCTGGCGCGCTTTCTGGAACTCAAAGATGATCTCCTGGCGGGCCAGGATGCATGTCAAAGATCTATTTAGTTCGTAGCCGCTGTCAGCGGGCCATCGTCAGGACCGCGTCTGCTGAAGGCGGATTGGAAATCCGCGACACAGCAGATTGGAAATCTGCGCTACGACCGGGCGGGATACAGCTCCCGCTCATGTAGGCAGGTTTAGCACAGATGGAGCAAAGTGTCTGGTGAGCCTGGTGAAATAGGAGATATAGGAGAAGCTGGTGAAATAGGAGAGCCTGAAGAATTAGACAAACCTGGAGAAGTAGGTGCTTGACGCAAATGGCGAGTTGCGACCTCTGGTCTGACGCCGCCGACGTGCCTTATCTGCCGGTTTCCAAAGTGGATGATCGTCATAGCGACATTGTCCACGGAAGGATTCAGCAGGCTTTGGCCAAGCCAATTCTGTCGCCACCGAATCCTGTGGTTTCCTGGCACAGT
>DASWRJ010000413.1:0-7148 GCA_036403255.1 Verrucomicrobiia bacterium | reverse complement strand
GGTTTGCCTGCAACCCCTGCCCCACCAGCCATTGGAGGCGGTCTGGCCCCGCAATCCGTGCCCCCCCTCACCAAGCCAAGTGCTGGTGGCCCCGTCGAAGTCCGCCCTGCCCCTACCCCGCGTTCCACTGCCAGCAATCGGTCAACCCAGTTAAGCGGTAGCTATTCGATCACAACCAGCAGTGCGACTACCGGTAATGCCATCCCGCCCCTGGTCTTGCGTTTTTCGGAAAGTGATGCTTCCGCTAATGATCAGATGGAAGAGGAATTGGCTGTGATGACCCGCTTAATTGAGCGTTCCATGGAACGTGGATTGATCGATGCTGGCTCCGATGAACCCATCATGGGCGTGCAACTCATTTTCACAGGCAGTCGCTCGGTCCGTGCCATGTATTTGGATGGCTTCGGCGCGCTTTTCATGGTGAAAGTAAATTTCCCCGTTTATGCGCCGGACACTAAAGAAGTTCACGATGCCATTCAGCCCCAGGAATCGGAGTGGGAACGGGCTCGCCGGGATCTCTTTGCACGCAGCATTCAGGACCGCTCCTCCAGGGGACAAGCCGCCTATGATCCAACCCAGGTCGAGGCTCTCAAAACCATTTTGTTTCAGTCGCTCACGAACGCCTGTTACATCCACGGCCTAAAGGCAGATGAATGGGTCAGCCTGAGCGTCTTTGGCCGCCCACCGGTCGCGCAAAAGAAAGCCGCAAAACAAGCCGCCTATGAAGACCTGGAAGCTCCCGCGAAACGCAATTCCTCCACCAAGGTTTGGCCTAATGTAATAGGACAAATCACCCGCGTAACAAGTGATTATGCTCCTGGCGCGCCAGCGGCGCCGCCGCAAAACCAGGCGTTTCATCTCGGCACCGTCTTGACCATTCGCGTGAAAAAAGCTGATGCCGATGCCTACGCCAAAGGCAAAATCGACTTCGACGCGTTCAGCAAAAAAGCCCAAACCAAAGCTTACTTTGGCAACGGCTATGGCGTGCTCAGTGTCAATTCCTGGACTAAAGAACGCATCGCCAAATAGGCTAGCCGGCTCTCAATTCTTCTGATTGGCAGCGGATCGCGCTCCAAAAGCGCGTAACTTCGTCGCCGTCCGGTAATAAATTTGGTTCTCCACAATCGCCGGAGTTGCCATCACTTGCTCGCCCAAATCATTGCGCGCCGCTACGTTCATATAATCTGCCGCCTCCAAAACAATGACCATCCCCTTTTGGGAAGCAAAGTAGATGCGCCCGTCTGCGGCTACAGCCGATGAATAATAGTCGCCGAGCGCGCCTACACGTTCGTCCTGATACAAAATTTTTCCCGTCTTCGCTTCGTAACACGATGCCAGCCCTCCATTTTTCATTGTGTGAATACGCCCGCGATAATACAGCGGCGACGATACATAGGGCAAACTTCGCGTCTGCTTCCAGGCTGTATGGGTTTTAGTAATTTCGCCACTGCCTCCGCTGCGAATCCCCAGCAGGGAATTCTCCGCCTTCGCAAATGCATCCGCCATGCTATCCCATTCCTGGCGAGTCACGAGTTTGTCCTTGTTCACATCAATTTGGGAAAACCTCTCGCGAACCGGCCCTTTTGGAATTTCATCGATGCTGAATTTTCCGTCCTTGTCTTTGTCATATTCCGCTACCACAGACTCAAAACTCGGCATGGTAATTCGGTCCCCCTCATCACCACCCACATTCCACGAAGCATAAAAGAGCATCCCATCTCCTGCAACTGGCGAACTGCAGGCCACACGCGAAGTCCCACTTATGGTCCAGCGTTCCTTCCCATTTTTGACATCGTATGCGCGCAACCAAAGGGATCCGGGCACAACCAGTTCCTCAGTGCCTTCATGTGTCCAGACCAGTGGTGTCGCAAACCCGCGCCGAAACTCGGGCCGTTCCGTTCTCCAAGCTGTCTCTCCCGTCCTTTTATTTACGGCCAGGAGAAACGAATTCATGTCCTGGTCAAAATTCAGAATCAGAAGTTCGCCGGCCAATACCGGCGAACTGCTCGATCCAAATTCCACAACGGGCGCCGGCAGCGGCTTCTTCCAAATCTCTTCGCCTGCAAAGTCATAGCAAAGCAGCCCGAAAGATCCGAAGAATACATAAACACGTTCTCCGTCGGTGGCAGGCGTTGGTGTCGCTGGGTTTCCCAAGGTATGCGTCGGCTCGAACTTTGTCGCCGGAGCAGTTTTTCGCCACACGATTGCTCCATCTGCACGTGATAAACAAATAGTCTCCAGCTTTTGTTTATCAAACCCGGTCACGAAAATCTTATCACCCCAAATGCACGGCGAGGAATTCCCGGACGGTAACGCTGTTTCCCAAACCAGATTTGATTTCGCACCGAAATAAATTGGTGGACGCCCTGGCGCAGCCACACCGAGCCCGCCAGGCCCTCGAAATTGTGGCCAGACCGGAGTCGCCGCTTTCAAAGTCAGTGTCGACAAAGCAACGCCGCACAGGATCATTCGCAGACCAATTAAATTTTTCATGGGACCTTGCAGCAGCGTAAGCCATTCACCCAAACGCAGGCAAATCCAATTCCGTATATCTTCCTCTCACAGGGGATTGCGATCGGCAAACTAAACCGGCTTTCCGTTACTCACAGCGCAAATGGGCTTTCCTTGCACAATGCTGAATCTCAAATAAGCTATCGACAAGTTCAGTATGCGGGTAATTGGGCATCTACCATCGGAAGCGACAGCCAGCACGTTCAGCGATTTTCTGCTCGTGCAAGGCATACATAATTCCATCGAATCCGAGAAGGATGGTTGGGCGGTTTGGGTCCATTCCGAAGATGAGGTTCCCAAAGCGCGCGAATTGCTCCAAAGCTTTGCCAGTAATCCCAACGACCCGCGTTACACGAAAAAAGCAGCGCAAGCCGCCACTCTTAAAAAAGCCGAGGTCGCGCAGGAACAACGGGCAGCCAAGCGCTATTTCGACCGAAGCAAAATATTCAAAAGCTCTGGTCCGTATAGCGCTGGTCCTCTGACGCTCGCGCTCATGCTCTCATGCATCATCGTTGCAGTCGTGGGTGGTTTGGTTAAAGACCCGCGCAACTTCGATTTTCTCAGTCATCTCTTCATCACTAGTACCTTGGACGGAGGACTGCCCGAAGTTAGCCACGGAGAAATTTGGCGGCTGATCACGCCTATTTTCATGCATGCGGATCTCCTGCACATTTTCTTTAACATGCTTTGGTTATTTGACCTCGGCAGTATGATCGAGGGCCGCGAACACAGCGGCAAACTGGCCGCACTGGTATTCGTGTCAGCGGCTCTGTCAAATTTAGCCCAATTCTGGCTGAAAGGACCGAGTTTTTTCGGAATGTCAGGCGTTGTTTATGCATTGCTAGGCTATATTTTCGTCAAAGGCAGAATGAACCCCACCTCCGGCCTCTATCTTCATCCGCATACATTCATCATGATGATCATCTGGCTGTTCGCTTGTCTTTTTGGTTTGGTTGGTAATATCGCCAATGGAGCGCATTTCGCCGGAATCACAATTGGCCTGGTCTGGGGGTTCCTCTCCGCCCTTTATCAGAATCGTCGTCGCGCCTAACCATGGACCAGCCAAAACTCGTCTCTGAAATACGTGTCCGCAGTTGTGACGTTGATTCCTTCGGCCACGTTAATAATGCCGTTTACCTGATGTTCGCCGAAGCCGCCCGCAACGATTACATGCTGCAGCGCGGCCTGGTCTTCGCCGATTTCAAGCGCTGGAATGCGGGGCCAGTTCTGACTGCCGCCAGGCTCGAATACAAAGCACCGGCGGTATGCGATGATGAACTAATCATTACAGGTCTCATGGAAGCCCTGGGCCGGGCGCGTTTCCAGATCGTGCACGAGTTCTTATTGAAGAAGGACAACCGTCTCGTTTGTCGTGCTGATCTCGAATTTGCTTTCGTGGATCTTGCCACCGGCCGCCCCTGCCGCATGCCGGAACCATTCGCCAAAGCTTTCGGAATTTTGCCGCGTTAACGTGTCTGCGCCAATCAGTTTCGGCTTTTACTCCCACTCGATCGTAGCAGGCGGTTTACTTGAGATATCATAGCAGACGCGATTGATGCCTTTAACCTCATTGATAATTCGGTTCGATATCTTCTCCAGCAAATCATACGGCAGTTTCACCCAATCCGCCGTCATGCCGTCTTGTGATTCCACCGCCCGTAAGGCAATGGTATATTCGTAAGTGCGTTCATCGCCCATCACGCCCACGCTGCGTACCGGCAATAACACCGCGAAGCTTTGCCAGATTTTGTAATACCAATCTGAAGCCTTCATCTCTTCCACCACGATTGTGTCGGCCTCACGTAATATTTTACAACGGGCGGGCGTTACCTCGCCCAAAATTCGCACTGCCAGCCCCGGCCCGGGGAATGGCTGGCGTAAAACAATTTCCTTGGGCAAACCTAGCTCAAGCCCAAGCTGGCGCACCTCATCTTTGAAAAGGCATTTCAGCGGCTCCAGCAATTGAAACTTCATCTTCTTGGGCAATCCCCCGACGTTGTGATGGCTCTTAATCATCGCGGCCGGGTTTCCAGCAATCGGCACTGATTCGATTACATCCGGATATAGCGTGCCCTGCGCCAGGAACTTTGCTTTCCCCACTTTCTTTGTCGCGGCCTGAAAAACTTCAATAAACGTCTTGCCGATTATCTTTCGCTTGCGCTCCGGCTCGGTCACGCCTTTAAGCCGTTGCAAAAATAATTTCGACGCATCTTCATAGTGCAGCTTGATTTGAAAATTTCGCCCAAAGACCTCCCGTACCACGCTGGCTTCGCGCCCGCGCAGCACACCGTTATTAACGAAAATACAAACCAGTTGATCACCAATCGCCTTATGAATCAAGGCGGCCGCTACGCTCGAATCAACGCCGCCGCTCAGACCCAGAATCACACGTTCAGTTCCGACCTGCGCGCGAATATCCGCGACCGCCTTCTCCAAATAATTGTGCATCGTCCAGGAAGATGTGCATCCGCAAATATGATGGACGAAGTTCCGGATTATCTCCGCGCCTCGCGGCGTGTGCACGACCTCGGGATGAAATTGCAGGCCGAAAATTTTCCTGGCCCGATTCTCAATCGCCGCCGTGTCCGAATTTTCTGTGGTTGCAACCGCTTTGAAACCCTGCGGAATTTTGGTGAGCTTGTCCCCATGGGAATTCCAAACCTGAAGCTTGCCTGGCAGCGTCACAAACAACGGGCAAGTTTTATCTGTAATCGTCAGACTCCCTTTGCCGTATTCGCGTTTGGGACCGCGCTCGACTTTGCCGCCCATATATTGCGCCAGGAGCTGGATGCCGTAGCAAATGCCCAGGATTGGCAGGCCCAGCGAGAAAACGGCCTTATCGGGCTTCGGAGCATCTTCGTCATACACACTCGAGGGCCCGCCCGACAGCACGAGCCCTCGAGCGGCGAGAGCCGTGATTTCTTTCGCCGGCGTGTCGAAGGGCAGAATAGTGCAATATACATTGCACTCACGAATTCGCCGGGCAATCACCTGCGTGTATTGCGATCCAAAATCTAGAATGATGATTTGTTCTGTCATCCAATAATAAAGGACTAGGGTTTTAATCGCTCAGCAGGATTTAGCGAGCCTAAAAGTGGGCGAAATTGCTGCGTTGGAAACAATAGCCACACAAAAAGCGATATTTCGCCTCCCTCTAACCAGGAAGGTGCTCTGTATTCGCTCCCTCGATGAACGAAGATAACTTGCGAAAAGGGGCTGGAAACGAGCCGCACAAATGCACAGTTCGTTGACACGTGCGCAGGTTTTAAACGAAGATAGACCTGAACCTGCATGCGACTCCCCTTTCTCACTCTTCTTTTTGTTGCACTTTCCGCCTCAGCGGCAGATTGGGCCCAGTTCCAAGGCCCAAACGGTGATGGTACGTCACCCGAGACAGGCCTCCTGCGCGCATGGCCCACGAACGGGCCTGCCATTGAGTGGCGCGCACCTATTGGCCAAGGCTGGGGCGCTCCCTCCGTCGCAGGTGATGATGTCGTGCTCGCCTGGTCGGAAGAACGCAGCGGCATGCGTGAAACGGTCGCATGTCTTGAGCGTCGCAATGGTAAGGAGCGCTGGCGCGCCACTTGGAACACAGGTCCCTATTGGGTGCGCAATATCGGCTGGGCGCCGGGCGGCGTGCGGGCAACGCCAGTGATTACCGATAAATTCGTTTTTGCCGTCGGCGCTGTCGGTCACGTGTTTTGCCTCGATCGCAAGAACGGCGCGGTCGTCTGGGCGCGTGACCTCTGGCGAACCTGGCTCCCGTCCGGCGAGAAAGGCTACGATTTTTCCCCAATCATCGTGGATGGAAAACTAATCCTGTGGCTAAGCGACGGCGCCAGCGAATCCACAAAAAAGGAGGCCCCGCGCGAAACAGTCTGTCTCGCTCTTGACCCGGAGACCGGGCGCGAGCTGTGGACTTTCCGCGAGCCACACCGCAGAACGGCAAGCATGGGCGAGGGCCAGACGCCTGCCATTGCCGATTTCGCAGGCGCTCGTTGCATCGTCGTCACTGCCAATTGCCAGCTCAAAGCCTTGCGTGTCTCAGATGGCCGTGAGGTCTGGAAATTCGACTGCATCCGCCCCGATGCGCGTGCGACCACCATTCCTACGCCCCTCGTGGTTGGCAATCTTATCCTCGACATGGCCGACGGTGACGGCAACCACGTTGTCGAAGTGGATCGGTCGAAGCCGGATCTTCCCACGCGCATGCTCTGGAAAAAGGACCAGGGCCTTTTCACCGCCATTCATCAATTCCGTCCTCACGAAGGTTTCCTCTACGGCTTCCTTGGGCATATTGAAGGCGAGAGCGAAAAAACCGCCAGCGATTCGAAGCTCGATCTCACCTGTATGGAACTGGCCACCGGAAAAATTCGATGGAAGGAGCCCGGCTACAAAACGGGTGTCGCCATCATCGAAGCTGACGGCCTGCTTTTCGTGCGCAGCTATCAAACACTCCACCTGATCGCAGCGGAGCCCGATGCTTGCCGCCATCTCGGTGAAGTGAAGACCCACGATGTTTGGAAGCCCACGCGCAACCTGACCGATTTCGTCAGCCCCGTCCTCGCCGCCGGCCGCCTCTACATCCGCACCCCGGACGAATTGCTCTGTTATCGCGTTAAGAAATAACTACGGCG
>DASWRJ010000412.1:0-3004 GCA_036403255.1 Verrucomicrobiia bacterium | reverse complement strand
GTCTTGAGCGCGGAAGATAATCTGGTCAAGGGCGCCAGCGGCCAGGCGGTGCAGAGCATGAATATCATGTGCGGATTTCCAGAGACGACGGGGTTAATTTAATCGGGATATTATGGGTGCATTCAAAGTCATCGAAGGTTCCGTAACAGCGCCGAGCGGCTTCCTGGCCGCGGCGGTCTGGTGCGACATCAAACGGATGGGAACCGGCAAAGGTTCCAACAAAGGGAAAAAGCGCGACCTTGGTCTGATCGTATCTGAAGTGCCCGCGACGGTGGGTGGCATGTTCACGACGAACCAAATTTGCGCCGCGCCGGTGAAGGTCTGCCTCGAACATATGCGGAGCGGATTGGCGCAGGCCATTGTAGTGAATTCGGGCAATGCCAATGCCTGCACAGGCCGGCAAGGATTGGCGGATGCGCGCCAGATGTGCGCGATCTTATCGAAGGAGACGCATATTCCGGAGGAGCATATTTTTATCGGTTCGACGGGGCGAATCGGGATGCCGATGCCGATGCGCAATGTGCAACGGGGCATTTTGGATGCGACCTGGCAATTGAACTCGCTCACGGAAAGCGACAACGCGGTGGCGGAAGCGATGATGACCAGTGACACGCGACGGAAGCAGATTGCGATCGAACTTAAAATCGCGGGCAAGCCGGTGCGGATTGGCGGCGTTTGCAAAGGAGCGGGAATGATCCAGCCGGGCATGAGTCGCACTGGGCAGCGGCCGGCCGCTACATCGCAGGCGCTGCACGCTACGATGCTTTGCTTCATCACAACGGATGCGACAATTGCAGCGCCGGTTTTGCAAGCTGCATTGGAGAACGCGGTTGCGCAGAGTTTCAATCAAATCACCGTGGACGGGGACATGAGCACGAACGACACGGTAATCGTGCTGGCGAATGGGTTGGCGGAGAATCCCACATTGCAGCCAGGCAGCGCGGGCTTTCGAGATTTTCAAGCCGGGTTGAGCCATGTTTGCCTCGAGTTGGCCAAGATGATTGTGCGCGATGGCGAGGGCGTGTCGAAATTTGTCACGTTGCGCGTGACTGGCGCGAAAGACGTGGCTGAAGCAGACGCCGCGGCGCGCGCGGTCGGTAATAGCTCGCTGGTAAAGACGAGTTGGTTTGGGGGCGATCCCAATTGGGGGCGGATCATCGATGCGCTTGGGTATTCGAAGGCCAAGGTTGTCGAAGAGAAAGTCGATATTGCCTACAGCGCCCCGGGCGCGAAGAAGCTGATTTATTCATTGAAGCGCGGCCAACCGACCAGCACGCCATTTAAGACGCTCTGCAAAATTGTGGCTGAGCCGGAATTTGATTTGCATATCAATCTCAATTTGGGAGCAGGCCGGGCAATTTTGTATGCCTCGGATTTAACCGAGGATTACGTGGAGTTCAACAAAGGGGACGTGAGCGATCCGGCCTCACTCGGAGGATAAGGTGCAGGATTTAGTAGCCAAAGCTGAAACGTTGCTGGAGGCGCTGCCGTATATCCAGAAATTCAGTGGCGCAACCATTGTCGTGAAGTATGGGGGCAGTTTCATGGATTCGCCGGATGCGGCGGTGCGGCATGGTGTCGCTCGGGATGTGGTCTTTCTCGAAGCGGTCGAGATCAATCCAGTGGTCGTGCATGGCGGAGGCAAGGCGATTACGCGCGCGATGGATGCGGCGGGGTTGAAAGCCGAATTTGTGCAGGGGATGCGAGTGACAGATGAAGCGGCGGTCAAAGTGGTCGAGCAGGTGCTTTCGCGTGAGATCAATCCTGAGATAGTCAAAGCCATCAACGAATATGGAGGGCAGGCAAGGGGATTTTCGGGGACAGAGATTTTCACTTGTAAAAAAATGTGGCTGGCAGGGTCTGCTGGAGAAAAGTTTGATATCGGAATGGTGGGAGAAGTTACCTCCGTTAATGTCCAGCCGTTGCTTGAATGCATCGCACTTGGCATTACGCCGGTGATTAGCCCGACGGCGCGGGGCGAGGATGGCAAATTCTACAACTGCAATGCGGATGTGGCGGCGGCCCAGGCGGCGATTGCGCTGAAAGCGCGGCGGCTGATTTTTATGAGTGATGTGCCCGGTCTCATGCGCGATCCAAAAGATGCTTCGACAATTATTACGCATTTAAAGGCCAGTGAAGTTGATGGCCTGAAGAAGGCCGGGATCGTGGATAAAGGCATGATCCCAAAAGTGGATAGTGCCGTAACCGCGATCAAAGCTGGCGTGGAGAAGGTCTCTTTTGTGGATGGCCGCGTGCCACACGCGGTGCTGCTGGAAATTTTTACCGATGCCGGGTCCGGCACGGAAGTGGTCTTATGAAAGAACTGATCGCACCCCCGTCGATTGTTCACAATCAATTCGAGACGGTGAAGGAATTGTTTGCGAACAATGTCATTCCAAGTTACGGCCGCTTCGACCTGGCGTTTGCGCGCGGCTCAGGCAGCTATTTGTGGGATGTAGCCGGGCGTCGCTATCTGGATCTGGGCGGCGGGATAGCGGTTTGCGGGCTGGGCCACGGGAATGCGGAAATTTCGAAAGCGTTGGTCGAGCAATCGCAAACGCTGGTGCACGTTTCAAATTTGTACTACCACGAGCCGCAGGGCCGATTGGCGCAAGCGATTGTGCAACGGATCGCGCCGGGAAAAGTTTTCTTTTGCAACAGCGGTGGCGAAGCGAATGAAGGACTTTACAAGCTGGCGCGCAAACTTGGGCATGATGAAGGGCGCTTCGAGATCATCACTACGCTAAATTCTTTCCACGGACGCACACTGGCTGGAATCGCTGCGACTGGACAAGAAAAGGTAAAGAAAGGGTTCGAGCCGATGACGCCCGGCTTCCGGCACGTGCCCTATAATGATCTGACTGCAATGCGCGAAGCGATTAGCCCGGGCACAGCGGCGATTTTGATCGAAGGCATTCAGGGCGAAGGCGGAGTGACTCCAGCGACTCCTGAATATTTGATCGGGCTGCGACAGCTATGCAACGAGAAGAACCTCTTGCTGATG